>JAGVUD010000171.1 GCA_019136435.1 Armatimonadota bacterium
AAACGGATTTCAGCCTTTGCTGCACTTCGCTCGCTTCGTTGAATTCTCATGGAGTTGTGTTTGGCACAGGCCAGAAAGGTAAATCAGATGGCAAACAAATCACTCTACGTAGGCAACATGAGCTACAGCACCAGCGAGAGCGAGCTGCGCAGTCTCTTCGAGCCGTACGGCCCGATCGACTCCGTCCGCATGATCACCGACAAGGGATTCGCGTTCGTGGACGTTCCCGCGGAGAAGGCTCAGGAAGCGATTGACGCGCTGAACGGCAAGGAAGTCGGCGGACGGCAGTTGACCGTCAACGAGGCTCGCCCGCGCACCGAGCGCAGTGGCGGCGGCGGTGGCCGCGGCGGCTACGGCGGCGGTGGCGGCGGACGCGGCCGCTGGTAATCAGCCGGCAGCGTTAGCTGTATGGCCCCGGCGCGGTCTCGCGCCGGGGCTTTCTCATTTGCCCCGGGTGGCTCTTGGCAGCCACAGGCCCCGGCTGGCGTTTGACACCCACCCGCCGAAGTTGCATGATGCTCCCAGCGCCGCACAGGAGAAGCCGTGAACGATCTCAAGACAATCTCAGACAACATCCGGGGAATACTCGACGAGAAGAACCGCGCCCGGGAAGAGGCCCTGCGCCTCTCGCGCGAGGCTATCCGTCACTCCGCCAATTCCATCCGCGCAATCCACCGCTCCCAGTGGGACGAAGCCGAGTCGCTGATGGCCGAGGCCCGCTCGCGCGTACAAGCGGTGAAGGAGCTGCTGAAGGGCCACCCCGACATCTATTTCGCGGGCTACACTCAGGACGCGCAGAAAGAGTACGCCGAGAGCGAACTGACCATGGCCATCGTGCGCGGCCGCGAACTCAAGACGCCCGAAGATCTGGGCGTTGAGCCCGCGCCGTTCCTGAACGCGCTGGGTGAGGCAATCGGCGAGACGCGGCGGCACATTTTGGACGTGATGCGCAAGGGCGATCTCGCGCGCGCCGAGGAGATTCTCGATATCATGGACGACGTCTATTTCGCGCTCGTCACCTTCGACTATCCGGACGCCATCACTAACGGCCTGCGGCGCACCACCGACATGGTGCGCGGCGTGCTCGAGCGCACCCGCAGCGACCTCACCATCACCATGCGCCAGGCCGATCTCGAGAAGTCCATCGCCAGCGCCGTCGAGCGCATCCGGACTTAGCGCGCCGCAGGCCGGCCAATGCTCGATTCCGTCATCCAGACCATCCGCGCCGCCACCCGCGAAAGCCCGTTCGCCGGTAAGCTGTTTCTCGTCGGTGGGCTGCTGCGCGACCGCGCGCTTGGCCTGACGCCGGACGAGGACGTGGACATCGTCTGCCTGGCCGACGCGCTTCAGGCCGCCGAATTCCTGCACAGCAACGGCGTCACCGGCCACGCTCCGGTCGTCTATCCGCGCTTCGGCACCGCCATGGTGAGCGTGCGGGGGGTGCCGGTCGAGTTCGCCACGGCCCGCCGCGAGTCGTACAGCCCCGACAGCCGCAAGCCCGCCGTCGAGCCCGCGACGCTGGAAGAAGACGTCACCCGCCGCGATTTCACCGTCAACACGCTGCTCGAGAACCTGCACACCGGCGAGCAGCTCGACCTCACGGGCAGGGCGCGCGCGGATATGGCGGCCCGGCTCATCCGCACGCCGCTCGACCCCGAGGCCACGTTCCACGACGACCCGCTGCGGCTGCTTCGCGCCGTGCGCTTCGCGGCGAAGCTCGGCTTTCAGATTGAGCCCGAGACCTACCGCGCCTTACTCGCCTGCGCCCCGCGCCTTTCGATCATCTCCAGCGAGCGCATCCGGGACGAGTTCACGAAGACCCTGATGCTCCCGCGCGCATCGTGCGGGCTGGAGCTTCTGCGCCAGACCGGGCTGCTGGGCATATTTGCTCCCGAGCTGGCCGCCATGCACGGCGTCGAACAGAACATTTTTCACATCTACGACGTTTGGGGGCACACGCTGAAGGCGCTGGAGAGCCTGCCGCCGGATGCCGGCCCCGACGTGCGGCTGGCGGTGCTGTTTCACGACATCGGCAAGCCCTCCACAAAGAGCGTGGGCGAGGACGGGTGCGCGCACTTCTACGGCCACCAGGCCGCCGGCGCCGAGATGACCCGGCGCATTCTGCACAGGCTGAAGTTCCCGAACGCACAGATCGAGAGAGTCTGCCAGCTCGTGGGGCTGCACATGCGCATCGGGGAGTACACCGGGCAGTGGAGCGACACCGCCGTGCGGCGTCTTATCAGGGATTTCGGCGATAACCTGGACGATCTTTTCACCATCTCCCATGCCGACCGCGCCGCCTGCAACCCGGAGTTCAACATGCTCGACCCCGAGACCGTGCGCGAGCGGGTGGAACTGGTGCGAAGCGAGGCCGACTACGCCGGCGCCGAAAGCCCGCTCGACGGGCTGGAGATTATGGCCATCGCCGGCATCCCCGCCGGGCCGGATGTGGGCAGGTACAAGGCGCTGCTTGTGGAAGAGATTCTGGAAGGACGGCTTGCGCCGGGCGACAAAGAAGCGGCGGAGAAGATACTGCGCACAGCCCTGAAGGACGAGCATGCCCGCTAAGATCGGCACCCCCACAATAGAAAACCGCCGCGCGCGGCACGACTACCACATTGACGACTCGTTCGAGGCGGGAATCGCGCTTGCCGGGTCGGAGGTCAAGAGCCTGCGCCAGGGAAACGCCAGCCTGCAGGACGCGTACTGCGAGGTGAAAGAGGGCGAGCTGTGGGTGCAGAACATGTACATCAAGCCGTACGAGCAGGCCAACCGGTGGGCCGTGGAGGAGCGCAGGCCGCGCAAACTGCTCGTGGCGAAGCGCGACATCCTGCGCCTGCGCCAGAAGACGCAGGAGAAGGGGCTGACGCTGGTGCCGCTCAAGGTCTATTTCACGCGCGGGTGGGCGAAAATGGAAGTCGGCATCGCGCGGGGGAAGAAGCAGTACGACAAGCGCGAGTCCATCCGCGAGCGCGACGTCGAGCGTGACGCCAGACGCGGCGAGGAGTAGGCGCCCGGCTTCGGCGCGGAGGCCCGTCCGAAGCGGGTAAAATGTGTGCGCTTGAAGCTCCCGTATGCCGCGGCCCGCGGATGCGGGAGGGTTTCCACGAAGGAGGAAGGGTTATGAGCATCGGTTTTCGTCTTCTGTTTGCAGCGATTGTGCTGGCCGCCGCCGCGCTTCCGGCCGGGGCGCAGGCGTTCAGCGACGACTTTGAGAGCGGCCTGGGGGGGTGGACGCAGACCGTCTCCGTGCTCGATCTCTCCACCGCGCAGAACATTGTCCCGGCTGGCGGGGCGAACAGCGCCTACGCCGGCAGCGCGGGCGACCGCATGTGGCGCAACCTGGGCGCCGACGTTGGCGCGTTCTACTTCAGCTTCTGGATGTACGACGGCACCCACACCCGCATGCAGGGCGAGGTGCGGGGCTACACCGGTGCGGGTTACGCTGACGGCACGCTGGAGCAGCTCTTCGCCATCGGGAGGTACACCACCGTCACGATGCCCGGCGAGATCTACGACGGCACCAAGTATCAGGGCCGGATCGCCTTCCCCGGCGACACCATGGGCTGGTTTCAGTTGAACGCGCCGGGGTCTCCGGACCGCTCCACGGGCTGGCACCAGTTCGGGATCGAGCGCACGGAAGAGAACGTGCTGAACTTCTGGGTGGACGGCATCTTGAGCCGCAGCCTCACCGGAGCGACATGGGCCACCGTGGACTGCGTGTCGCTCGGGTACGGGGCGGGCACGTTCGCTGGCGATGCGTGGTTCGACGGGGTGGAGTTCAGCGCGGTGCCCGAGCCGGGGAGTCTGCTGGCGCTGGGCGCGGGGCTTGCCGCGATGGCGGGAATGGCACGCCGTAGAAGATAGCCCCGCCGTTCGAGGGCCGCAATCTCGGATTTGTGGAAAAAACATGCCTGGAGGGGTTGACCGGGCGGGCGCAACTGGTATAATATATGCCAGCGCTGTCAAAAGCGCCTTGCTGGCTGACAATGCTCCCACGCAGTTGTAGTGAGGGGCGGGAAGTGCAGCAACAGGAGTGCCGGCGGGTTTCCATCCTCATAGCCGGCCGCGCGGTGTGGGCCGCGCACAGTGACAGATCTGCTGTCGCTCCGGGGCATGTCCCGGAGCGGACATCGGAAGGAGTAAAAGAGAAGATGAAACGTTTCATGGCAATCGCTGCGGCGCTGACGCTCGTGTCGGCGATGTCCGCC
>JAGVUD010000274.1 GCA_019136435.1 Armatimonadota bacterium
GTATTCGAGCATGACAGGCGAGATGTCCGCGGCGATGACGCTGCAGCATCGCCTGGCGGCGCGGATCGCGAACTCACAGGTGCCGCAGCCGAGGTCGAGAACCCGAGCGCCGGGTGGGACGTCGAGCAGCGCGAGGATAGCTTCGCACTCCTCTTCAAGGTTGCGAATCTTTGCCATGCGCTCGTCGTATCTGGCTACTTCCTCGGCCGACGCGTAGTCGGTCCCGATCTGCTTGAACTCGTCGTAATACCAGGCTGTTGTTGTTGACACTGTGATTCCTCCCCGGCGCCGGCCGGCCGTCATTGCGAGGGACCTCCGGGGCCCGTGGCAATCCCGCTCCCGGCGCAGGGGATTGCTTCGCCTGGGAAGGCTCGCAAGGACGGTGCTCTGCAACTACGGCCCGAGCCGGTACTGCGGATCATAGCCAAAGGTCTCTCTCGCCCGGTCAATGGACATCAGCGTCTCGCGGCCGATGAGAGGGCGCGCGACGGTGGCGGCGAGGTCCGGCCGGAACCGCTCCAGGATCTCCATCGTCGGCTCGGGACAGCGCGTATCGGCGGCCGCCAGTGTGTAGACGCCGTGTTCCGGCAGGCTCGGGCACTCCAGAGCCTGCTGCAGTCCGCGCGCTATATCCTTAACGTGCACCCACTGGAACAGGTCGTCCGACCAGCCCCCGGTCGGGACAAGGTTCTGCCGGACACTCTGGTACGCCTCCTCGCTGTACACCCCCGCGAAGCGGAAGGCTGCGGTGGTGATGTCGTAGGCGCGCGTGAACGCGGCGCAGGTCAACTCGTTCACGTGCTTGCTCAGGCTGTACGGGTCCTCGGGGACTGGCGTAAAGCTCTCATCGAGGGGCATGCGATCGTACTCGACAGGCTTGCCGCTGATGCGCCAGTAGATGGTCCCGAAGGCGTTGATGCTCGACGCGCACAGGAACCGCTTGACGCCGGCTTTGCGCGCTTCGTCGATGATGATGAACGTCCCGAGCGCGTTGGCCTTGAACGTCTCCTGCCCGATCTCCGCCACTCCCGACGTGGACGCCGCGAGGTGGATGATCGCATCCACGCCCTGAACAGCGCCCGCGATTGCCGCCCCGTCCGTGATCTCGCCTTTCACAAACTCGTGCGGAGTGGTGAATGGCGCAGGCTCCCCGTCGGAGACTCCCGGCTTGAATATCCTTGCCTCCTCCGGCCGGTTGCGGTCGAACAGCCGCAGTTCGTGGGACTCCTCCAACTGCGCGGTGAGATCGCGCGCCAGAAATCCGCATGCCCCAGTAACCAGTACCTTCATCGTCTATACCCCTGTCCAGTCCAGCGTAATCGCCATAAACGTCTTCTCCTTGCGCAGGATCATCTCGAACATCGCCGGGCCTTCCGACCACGGCACAAGATGAGTCACCAGCGGGCGCACGCGCATCTTCTTCTCAGCCATCAGCGCCAGCGTGCTCTCCATCCGCGGGCGCGTCCAGCCCGCGACGAAGTGCGCGGTCAGCTCCTTGCGCTGCAGCGCCCCCATATCCGCCCACACCTTGCCCGGCGTGAACCCGCTGTACACCACCTGCCCCTTCGCGTATTCGAGCAGCGGCATATACTGATCCTGCGCGGCTTCGGTCTGGATGGTGTCAATCACCGCCGTCACGTGCTCCCCCGTGATCTCGCGCACACGGTCGAGGAAGCCATCCTCCGCCGAATCAAATGCCGCCTCAGCGCCCATTGCGACCGCGAGGTCGAGCCGCTTCTGGCGGTGCCCCGCAACGATCACGCGGGCGCCCCTCGCGCGCGCGGCCTGCGCCGCAGACTGCCCTATGATGCCGTCGCCGAAGACAACCACCCAGTCTGCCTCGTCATTGCGAGTCGTCTGCGACGAAGCAATCCCCTCCGTGGCGCAGGAGATTGCTTCGCGCTCCAGAGAGCGCTCGCAATGACGGGACGGCTCCAGAGAGCGCTCGCAATCACGCAGCACCACGCGGCTGGCGGCGTTGTAGCCGACCTGGGCCACGACGCAACCCGACGCGTCCAGCTCGTCCGCGCCATCCGGGATGCGGAACAACTCGGTACTCACGGTGTTAATAACGCCCGCATGCGCGCCCCAGAACGGCACGACCTCTCCCTCCCAAGACCCGACGGTGGCCATGCAGATATCGCCGACCTTCCACCCGTCAACGCCTTCGCCGAGCGCGATGATCTCGCCCGTGCGCTGGTAACCCGGAACGCCCGGGTAGATGGTGGGCTGCCAGGTGAACTGGTTGAGCAGGCACCACCCCTCGGTTCCCGGGCTGATGGTGGAATAGCGCGTGCGGATCTGTACCTGGCCCGGACCGGGCGGCGGCATTTCGATGGGACGCGCCGAAACGCGCCCGACGGACTCGAAGACGACGGCTGGGGTCTGCAAAATGAATCTCCTCCCAAGGATGTGTCACCGCACATCATAGCACCCTGACAGCCGCCTGCGCGACCGGACGCCATCAGCGCGTGACCCGGTCGAGTTCGTCCTCAACCTGCTGAATGGCCATCCGCACCCGCGCCAGATAGGGCTCCAGCGCGCGAGCCTGCTCGAGGTTCTCCAGCGCCTCCTGCCGGAGGCCCACTCTCGCCAGCATCCGCGCCTCCTCGACAAGCGCCAGCGCCTGCTCCACGCGAACGCCGCGCCTGCGCGACAGCCACACACCCACCCCGGCGAGCGCGGCGACTGCGGCGAGCACCGCAAGCGCCTTGTAAGCCGACTGTCGTCGATGCCACCCCCAGGCGTCCTGACTCAGGACGCGGTAATCGCTGACGCCCGAAACTGCCAGCAGCGGCTTCTCGAAATCGCCCTTCAGGACGGCGTCGCGGACGAACTCGTGGACAGCCGGAGTCCCGTGCACGCGCTCCAGATAGCGGAACACCAGCCGGAACTCGTTATAGTCTCTGGGGCTGTACGACACGCGCTCGCGCCCGAAGTCGCTAGTGGAGACATACTGCACGCGCCCGCCCGAAAGGTACAGCGCCGCACCCTCGTGGAACCAGCGCGGCAGTCCCCCACCCTCCGGCCCCAGTATGGACAGCAGATAGGCGTGCACAAGCTCGTGCGAGACAGTATCGGCGATCTCCTGAACCGACCTTTCATCGGTCAGCACGGCGACGTAACGGCTCCAGTGCGTGATGCCCGCGGTGTCCGGACCGAACAGAGAGCGAACCGGCCCGGGCATATCCTCCTTCGTGCCATACCTGCGGACGACCGCGCCGCCCGGAGGCGGGGGCAGTCTGACGGCATCGCGCAGACGCGCCAGCGCCGGGTCCGGCGACGACGCAAAGCTCACGATCTCAACCTGCTCGCCCGCGGAGGTGTCAGGATCGGTAAACGCCGCTACCTCGTACAGAAAGCTGTCCACGTCGCCTTCGTGAGCATCACTGCCGGACGCGAGCTGGTTCCTGAGGGCCATGGCGGCATTGTGTACGCGGGAGAGGTCGGCGCGAGTCTTGAACGGGTAGGTGGTGAAGCGCTCGAGAGTCCATGGCGAGCCTATGGCTGCGGCGGGTTCAGCTTCCCGGATCTCATCAGCGAAGCCCGGCCGCGCCAAACAGCCCGCCGCGCAGAGCGCCAGCGCGGCGGCAAAAGCCCAGAGTGTCGAGAGGCGCGGCAGTTTCACGTACGACAGACCTCCTGCGGCATTCGCCAGAAGACATTCTATTGAAGCGGCAGCCGATCGTCCACCGCGGGACGTCAGAACATCTCCTCCATCACCGAGTAGCCGGTCATGTGCATTCCCAGGCTCGCATAGGTTCCCTGCGCCCCGGAGTTGCTGTTCTCGACATAGAGACGGAACCCCACGGCTTCTTTCCGCGCGAGATCGCGCACCCGGTCGTACAGCGCGCGGAACACGCCCTGCCTGCGGAACTCGGGGTAGACGTACACACTCTGAATCCACCAGATGTCGCCGTTGCGCCAGTCGCTCCACTCGTGGGTGATCATGAGCTGACCGGCGATTCTACCGCCCGCGTCCGCCACGAAGTACGTCGCCCGCGAATGGTCGTCCAGAGCCGCCTTCACTCCGGCAAGAATTGTCTCAGGGTCGAGATGGAGGTCTTCGGTCTCCAGCGCCATCCGGACATTCGCGTCCGCGATGGCTTCGGCATCAGCCGGACGGCCGACGCGTATCAGAAAGGCCGGGTGTCCGGCTGGCTGTTGTGTCATAGTGCAGCCAGATTAGCAGACTCGACGCGCGA
>JAGVUD010000036.1 GCA_019136435.1 Armatimonadota bacterium
ACGGGTGGCAGCCGATTGGCGCCGACTTAGATCCCAGTGACGGCTGGTCGGTGATGTGGGACACAACGGCGAAGCCGCCGGGGCTCTACTTCCTGAAGGCTGTCGCTACTGATCCGGACGGCAGCGCAGGTGAGGATATGTCGGAAGTGGCCCTTCCCGCGCAGTCCGGCTTCGAGGCCGCGAAATCTCAGCCCGACGGTATGCCGGCGGACTTCACGGGCCTCTGCTCCGTGACACACGCTGACGGTTCGGACTGGTGGATCGAGGATTCTGACAGGGCTTACGGAATCGGTGTCATCGGGGGCGCTGAGGTGAGCCGCGACGCTGTTGTCACGAGCATCGAGGGCTCGATGGTGACGGTGGATGGTGAGCGCAAGATCGCGGCGTACGGGGTGACGCTGTCGCGCGCCGTGCAGGCCGTGACGCCGCTCGGAATGCCGAACCGGGCGATTGTTGGCGGGGATCGGAGTTACGATGCCGCCACCGGCGCGGGCCAGCGCGGGGTCGAGGGGTTCTTCGGCCTGAACAACGTGGGGCTTCTCGTCAGGACCTGGGGGCTGATTCAGACGGGAGCGCTCTCATCGTCCGGCGGGTACTTCTTCATTGACGACGGGTCGGGCGTGATTCTGAAGTGCGCGGCGCCGGAGGGCGTCGTGCTTCCGCTGGAGGGCTATTACGTCGGCGTCACCGGCATCAGCTCGTGCGAGTTGGTTGAAGGGGCGCTGGTGCGAGTGCTCAGGGTGCGCGACCAGGCGGACATTATGCCGCTCTGAGGAGCACTGCCGCACAAGGCTTGCGCGCCCCCGGCCTTGTCCGTTAGCATGCCCGGCAGACCTTGACGAAGGGGATGCGAAGGAAGATGCAGCCGACGAACAGCCAGCCGGGGGAGTTCCGGGCCGAGTGTGACAGTATGGGGACCGTTCAGGTCCCGTCCGATCGCTACTGGGGGGCGCAGACTCAGCGCTCCCTGGCGCACTTCGACATCGGCGCGGATGTGATGCCGCGCGAGATGATCCGCGCGTTCGGAATCCTGAAACGGGCGGCGGCGGAGGTGAACGCCAGTCTGGGCAAGCTGAGCGGCGATAAGGCGCGCTGGATTGTGCAGGCCGCTGACGAGGTAACTCAAGGGCTGCTGGACGATCACTTCCCCTTGCGAGTGTGGCAGACCGGCAGCGGGACGCAGACGAACATGAACGCCAACGAGGTCATCGCGAACAGGGCCATCGAGCTGGCGGGAGGAATCCTCGGGACCCGCAGCCCGGTGCACCCGAACGACGACGTGAACATGTCGCAGTCCTCGAACGATACGTTTCCCACCGCAATGCACATCGCCGCATCCGAGCAGATCGTTCGCGAGCTGCTTCCGGCTGTGAAAGCACTCCGTGACTCGCTCGATGCGAAGGCGCGCGAGTTCGGGGACATCATCAAGATCGGGCGCACGCACCTCATGGATGCGGTGCCGCTGACGCTGGGGCAGGAGTTCTCCGGCTGGGTGTCCCAGCTGGACGATGATATTGAGAGACTCGAGGGCGTCCTGCCGAAGCTCTACGAGATTGCCGCCGGTGGAACAGCAGTGGGGACGGGCCTCAACACGCACCCCGAGTTTGCCGGGCGCGTAGCGGCCAACATCGCCGCTCAGACCTCGCTGCCGTTCGCAAGCGCCCCGAACAAGTTCGCCGCTCTGGCGGCGCATGACGCTCTGGTCATGGCAAGCGGCGCCCTCAAGACGCTCGCGTGCTCGCTCATGAAGATCGCCAACGACATCCGCTGGCTTGCCTCGGGTCCACGCTGCGGCCTGGGTGAGATCCTCCTTCCGGAGAACGAGCCCGGGTCGTCCATCATGCCCGGGAAGGTAAACCCCACTCAGTGCGAGGCGATGACGATGGTGTGCGTGCAGGTGATGGGCAACGACGTGGCGGTCGGTTTCGCGGGGTCGCAGGGCAACTTCGAGTTGAACGTCTTCAAGCCCGTGATCATCTTCAACGTGTTGAACTCGGCGCGGTTGCTGGCGGGCGCGTGCCGGTCGTTCGAGCGGCATCTTGTGCGGGGTATGCAGGCAAACACCCGCCGCATCGGCGAGCACCTGGCGAACTCGTTGATGCTTGTGACGGCGCTCTCGCCGCGCATCGGCTACGACCGGGCGGCGGAGGTGGCGCACAAAGCTCACAGCGAGGGCGTGTCTCTGCGCGAGGCCGCCGTGGCGCTCGGATATGTCACCCCCGAGGAGTACGACGCGACAGTGCGGCCGGGTGAAATGCTGGGTCCGTAAGTAAGCGGCCAGCCGCACGTGATTGCAGGGGCGGCCGGGCATGGGCTATAATCTGTCAGGCCCTGGCTGGAGGGGTGTCCCAGTCTGGTCCAGAGATCTCGACGGGAGCCAGCGCTTCAGCTTGCGCGGTCAGGCTCTCGTTTTTTCTTTGGCTTTGCGGCCGCTCGCATTCGGGGCCCGGCGCCCGGCACTCCAGCCCGCCTGTACGAAAGGATTCCGGCTTCTCTATGGTGCTTGACGATCTGCTGAAGATGGCCTACGACGCGCGCGCGTCCGACCTGTTCCTGAAGGCCGACTCCCCGCCTGCGCTTCGCGTGGATGGCCGCGTCCACGGCACCGATCTCGCGAGCCTCACCCCCGAAGAAGTTCGGGAGGTGGCTTACGGGATTATGAGCCCCGAGCAGATTGCCCTGTTCGAGAAGCGGCACGAGATGGACCTCGCGTTCACCTACAGGGACCTCTGCAGGTTCCGAGTGAACGTTTACCAGCAGCGCGGCACGCTTGGACTGGTGCTCAGGCTGATTCCCCTCAAACTGTACAGCCTTGAAGATCTGGGTATGCCTCCGGTAGTTGCGGAACTCGCCAGATTGCGGCAGGGGCTGATACTCGTAACTGGGCCCACGGGTTCGGGGAAATCCACCACCCTGGCGGCGATGATTGACCTCATCAACCAGAACCGGGCGACCAACATCGTGACCGTCGAAGACCCGATCGAGTTCGTGCATCCCGACAAGAAGTCCATCGTCAGCCAGCGCGAAGTCAGCATTGACACCGATTCGTTTAGCGATGCGCTCAAGTACGTGGTGCGGCAGAGCCCGGACATCATCCTCATCGGTGAGATGCGTGACGTGGAGACAATGAACGTTGCGCTGGCCGCGGCGGAAACAGGGCACCTGGTCTTTTCGACGGTCCACACCACCAGCGCCGGGGACACGATGGAGCGCATCATCAACATGTTCCCGCCGCATCAGAAGATGCAAATCTGTCTGCGTCTCTCGACTTCGCTGATGGGCATCGTGTCCCAGAAGCTGCTCCCGCGGCATCCGGGGCCGGGACGGATTGCGGCTATCGAGGTGCTGGTAGCCACCCCGACAACGGTGAAGCTGATTGAGGAGGGCCGCTCGGGGCAGCTCTACTCGGCGATCAGCGAGGGTGACTACTATGGGATGCAGACGATGAACCAGTGTCTGGACAAGTATTTCAAGCAGGGGCTCATATCCGAGCATGATGCCCTTGCGAACGCGGGAAACCTGACCGAGCTCAGGCAGATGATTCGGCGGCAGTGACGGCGATCTAAAGCGCTCTGCCTCACTGCGGAGCCCGCGGGCCTATGTAATCACGGGCCTGGCGGAGGATTGCTGTCCGCAGCCGCTAAAGGAGGTTTGAGCATTGCAGGGTGAACTTCAGATATCAGAGCGCCGGGACGGACCGACTTCCGTCCTCGAGTTGACGGGCGAGGTGGACGCCTATACCTCTCCCAGCTTCCGAGAAGCAATGATCAGCGCGCTTGGAACGGGAAGGAAGGATCTCATTATCTCGATGGAACGCGTCGAGTATATTGACTCCTCCGGACTGGGCGCGCTTGTTGGCGGCTTGAAGAGAGCAAGCGAGCAGCACGGGCGGATTCTCATCGTATGCTCGAAACCGCAGGTGACCAGGGTCTTCGAGATCACAGGCCTGGTGAGGGTATTCCCGATTTTCGAGAGCGTCGAGGCAGCCTGTGCGGCGCTTGAGGGGCCTTCTGTTTCCGAGGTGGTTCAATAAGTGACAACACAGGATCTGAGCAAAATCCGCAAGCGCGGGCCGCGTCCGGGAGCGTTCATCGAGGATGAGCGCGGGCTGAATGCCGAAGTGGGATGGCTGGAGTCTTCGGACAAGACGCTTTTCCGCTACCTGCGCGACACCATGAACAACATGGATGTCGCTTACGT
>JAGVUD010000547.1 GCA_019136435.1 Armatimonadota bacterium
CGACAGCACACCGAACGCGCTCATCGCGAGAATCGTCATGACGATCACCGCCAGCGCCGAGAGCAGGTTGGCGTTCGACAGGTCGAGCCCGAAGAACAGGGCCGCCATCCCCAGATTCAGCACAATGACGATGGTCTCGAACAGATAGGTCCACAGGGAGCTTCCGACGATCAGCGTTTCGGGGCGCATGGGGCTCGCGAAGATCATCTCCAGCGTCCCCATCACCTGCTGCTCGCGCAGGCTCTGGGCGAACGTGTGCAGGCTGATCCACTGATACTGCCCGAACGCCAGCCCCACCGCCAGAAACGCAAAGTAGTTCCCCCCGTACTGCTCCATGCTCGCGGGCATCTTCACCAGTTTGGCGAGGAAGAAGAACATCGCCAGCTCCAGAAACACCCCCGCGAGGTTCAGCACGAACTGCAGGCGGTAGCTGTACTCGAGCAGCACGTCTTTCTTCAGAATCGCCCAGAACTGCCTGGCAAGCACCGCCGTGATCATTCGTCTGCTCCGGTCAGTTCGGCGAACACCTCGCCTCCCGTGCGCTGCACGCGCGCAACGTCCACCACCTGCAGGCCGCCCG
This sequence comes from Armatimonadota bacterium, assembly GCA_019136435.1. Taxonomy (GTDB): domain Bacteria; phylum Armatimonadota; class UBA5829; order DSUL01; family DSUL01; genus JAGVUD01. The sequence continues at coordinate 581 of JAGVUD010000547.1, forward strand.
CCGCAAGCCAGCAGACAATGTCGCCGAGGGATGCCGCCGCTCCCGCCTGCAGTGTCGCCTGAAGGGTTATCTCGTTCTTGTCCGGGATGTCCGGCGTGTGGTATAGTGAAACAGTGAATCCCGCCGGACGCCCGGGCAAGGCGCTGGCCGATTCCCAGTCTCCTCGTACCTGGATGCGCCACACGTCCTGCGACCCCAGGGCCTGCAGTTCGGATGGTTTTCCAAGGAATGCGGATTCGCCGTTGCGCATAATCAGGATGCGGTCGCAGACGCCGAGCGCCTCTTCGAGGCGGTGGGTAACGAAAAGCACCGAGCGCCCCTGATCCCGCGCAATCTGGTCACGGACGATCGTGGTGAACGACAGAGCGGACGTGGGGTCCAGGCTTCGCGTGGGCTCGTCCAGAAACAGCACCCCGGCCTCGTTGAGGAGGCCGCGGGCTATGGCAATCTTCTGGCGGTTGCCGGTCGAGTACGAGTCGAAGCGGCGGTCGAGGATGTCCTCGACACCGAGGCTTGCGGCAAGCTTTTCGATCCGGTCGCGGATCTGCCCCTGCTTCAGCCCGAAAAGACCCCCGAAAAACTGAAGGTTCTGGCGGCCTGTCAGCCGCCAGTAGAAAGAACGCTCATCGCCGGTGATGAAGGCGATGTTCTCGCGCACCCTGCCCGGGTGGCGCGCGACGTCAACGCCGCAGATGCTTGCGGCGCCCGATGTGGGTATCAGCAGGGTGCAGAGCATCTTGACGAGCGTGGTCTTGCCCGCGCCGTTCGGGCCCATAATGCCCAGAATCTCGCCCGGTTCCACGGCGAAGCTTATGTCTCTGACCGCCTGAACGTCCGTGGGAGGACGGTTCAAAAGAAACCGGGCAGCGCGGCTCCTGGAGCCGCTGAAAACTTTATTGAGGTGTTCGCATCTGATTCGAGGCTCGATCATGTGCTGAATCTCTGATGAGCTGGCCCGGGCCTGCCGCGGACACTGACCTTATTCTGTATCGCCGTTCGTTATCCTTCGAAGGAGTGGGTTATGCGTTTGTGTAGCTGGTTGGTTCTCGTTGCCATCATCGCCTGCGGCGCGTCCGCCCGGGCCGATCTTGCAGTAATCGAATCGCCCGTATCAACAGCCGTCAACGACCAGATTCTCCCCGCCGTCTTCGGCGGCAGGATCGTCTGGGAGGACTACCGCAACGAAGCCGCCGCGGGCGCCGACCTGTGGTGGTACGACATCCAGGCGGGTCAGTCGTATCCCCTCGTTGAAGCTCCCGAAGACCAGATCGCGCCGTTCATCTGGGACGATCTTGTAGTGTTCGAGGACAACCGCGACACAACGTCGGGCGGCCCGTATCTGTTCGATGTGTGGATGGTCCAGATCGGAGGCACGGCTTCGGCGCTCACGCGCACCATTCAGCAGGAGGAGTCGAGCTGCCTGTACCCCGGGCGGGCGGTCTTCGCGCGCGACGCGGGCAACGGCAACTGGAACATCATCGAAAAGAATCTCGAAACGCTCACCGAAACCCCCATCGGGGCCACTCTCGGCGCCGAGATGTACCCGTCGACAGCCGGCAAGTACACTGTCTTTTCGCGCCTCAGCGGCACTCAGTACGACCTCTGGGCGTACGACCGGGTCACCGCCTCGGTCTTTCCCGTCTGCCAGGCTTCGGGCGACCAGTGGCTGGCCTCCACCGACGGCCGCCGGGTCGTCTGGGAAGACTGGCGCAATGCGGAGACCGCTCCGGACATCTACATGTACGATTTCCTGACACAGCAGGAAACGGCCATCTGCACCCAGCCGGGAAAGCAGCAGGACCCGGTCATCAGCGGAAGCTACATCGTCTGGTCTGACGGCCGCTCGGGGCAGTGGAGAGTGCAGCTTCACGACCTGAACACGGGGCTGGATCAGGCCATCTCGGGCGTGACCCCGGCCGCGCTCGACCCGCGCATCCACGAGAACGTCGTCGTCTGGCGAGACCGCCGCAACGGCGACGACGACGTCTATATGGCGCAGGTTGGCCCCTCGTGCAGCCCGTTTGCGACCATCGGCCAGGTGCGCCTGAGCCCCGACGAAACAGGCGTGGAGCTTTCGGGCAAGATCGTCACGCGCGATCTCGGGAACTCGTTCGGCATACAGGAGCCCGACCGCAGCGCGGGCATCCTGGTCAAGGGAGTCTGGGCCGTGGCTCCGGGAGACTCCGTCAGCGTGAAGGGCATTCTCAAGACGCTGGAGTCGGGCGAGCGCATTCTGGAGCCCGTCATCGTCCGGGTCGCTTCCGCCGGCGACGCGCCGGTGCCGCTCGGCGTGAACAACAGGACTTTGGGCGGCGAAGACTTCGGCGATTTCACCACCGGGCTCTCCAGCGGGTTGGACGGCTGGGGACTCAATAACGTCGGCAATCTCATGCGCGCATGGGGGCGCGTTACGGCTTCGGGCAACGGCTGGTTCGCTCTGGCGGGCTGGAACCCGTCTGCCGGTGACCTGCGCGTCGAGTGCCCCGGTCTCACGGCTCCGGCTGTGGATGCTCTGGTGCAGGTGACGGGCATCGCCGGGCTGAATCTGTCAGGCGAAACCCGGAACCGTCTCATCCGCGCGGCGCGAGCGGAGGATATCGTGCCTCTGGACCAATGACCAAATCACTGCTCCTTGCTGTGTGCCTTATGGCGCTGGCGCTGCCTGCCATGGCGGACCGGCACATCACAGAAACCCCGCTGGTCGTTGAAGTGCGCGATCAGAAGAACCCCATCGTGTTCGAGCCCAGGGTGGTGTTCGAGGACTACAGGGCGGATGGGGTGTACTCCGACCTGTACCTGTACGACTTCAGGACCGCTACCGTCGCGCCGTACGCGACGGGCTCGCGGGATCAGTGGTTCCCGGAGATGTGGGGCGACCTGATCGTCTGGATGGACAACAGGACCGGCGTGCCCGGCTCGCCGTCCAAGAGCGACATCTTCTATTCCACCCAGATCGGGCAGCAGACCAACCTCACCAACGATTCGCTGGATCAGTACTGGCCGTCGGCGTCGCGGGGCTTCGTGTTCTGGGAGGAAGGCCTGAGCCTCACCCGCTGGAACATCATGGGCGCGAACCTGGCTGCTCCCGGGCGCTTCACCATTGCAGCCCCCTCCACCGAGGCGCACGAGGTGGCCGCCGCCTACCCGTGGGTGGTCTGGAAGGTGCTCGTCCCGGCGACCCAGTACGACCTATATGCAAAGAACCTGATGACCGGGCAGGAGATACTCATCTCAAATGCCGCCAACGATCAGCAGTTCCCGCACACCGATGGACGTTACGTCGTATGGGAGGACTGGCGGAACTCCGCAACGATCTCCGACATCTACGTCCACGACTTGCTGACCGGTGTTCAGACGGCCCTGTGCACAAACTCCGCAAAGCAGGAGTTTCCGCGCGTGTGGGGCAACTTCGCCGTCTGGGCGGACTGGCGCGCGGGCCGGGGCGATATCTACGGCTACGACCTGGTGACCGGGCAGGAGTTCCCCATCTGCACCGCCGCCGGAGACCAGATGAACCCGAGCATTCACGCGAACAGGGTCGTCTGGCAGGACAAGCGGTCGGGCAATTTCGACATCTACACGGCCACGATTACGCGCGACTATGCT
>JAGVUD010000156.1 GCA_019136435.1 Armatimonadota bacterium
AAGCGGTCGGGCAATTTCGACATCTACACGGCCACGATTACGCGCGACTATGCTGCCACGCCGGATATCGCGCAGGCGAAAATGCTTCCCGATGGCGCGGAGATCGTTCTGTCCGGCAGAATCGTCACCGCCAACTTCGGCGCCGAGGCCTACATCGAGGATCCGGACCGCAACTCGGGAATCAGAATCACCGGGGCGTGGGAGGTCTCCGCGGGCTCTGTTGTGACCGTGCAGGGCGTTATGGGCACCCGGCGCGGCGAGCGTGAAGTCCGGGCCGATCTCGTCACCGTCACGGCGGGGGTGCAGCCGCTCGCGCCATACGAAGTGCGCACGGGCAACATCGGGGGCAGGGGGTTCCACCCGAATGTCCCGGACGTCGAGAGCGTTCGCGGACGCCTGCACAACGTGGGGCTGCTGATGAGCACCTGCGGGCTGGTGACGGCAACTGGTGACGGCTGGTTCACAGTGGACGACGGGTGCGCCGTTTCCGATGGCGAGGGCAATACGGGCGTCCGGGTTCTGGACAGCGGCGGCGCTCCGCTCGGGAAGTTCGTCCGGGTCACCGGCATCGTCTCCGTCCATCAGACAGGCGGCGCCAGCTACGCCGCGGTGCGCACACGCTCCTCGGCGGACGTGACTGTGGTGGACCCCTGACCCGTGGGCGAGGCTCTTGCGGGAAAGACGATACGGCGGTCCGCGCGGGTGGCCTGGCGCGTGTTCAACGACCAGGCTGTGGTGCTGGATACGGAAGCGAACAGGATTTACGGCCTGAACGGCACGGGCGCGCAGCTCTGGGAACTGATCTGCGACGAACTCCCGTTCGCGGAACTGGTGAATCGCTTCGCGCATGAGAACTCGAAGACTGCCGGGGATGTGGAAGCCGATGTGGTAGAATTCATCGAGACCATGCAGGGGAAAGGCCTGGTCGAGGTGATCTGAATTCCCGCCTACCGTCGCGTAAGCGGGAGAGAGGGGACATCGTGTTCGTGATGGTGGGGCAGCTTTCCTGAAACACTGGAGCCTGTGTGCCGGGCCGTGGGTCCGCTGACTTGCTTGCGTCCTGGCGTTGCACGGCGGGGAGATATCCCCGCCGGAAGGGAGAGAAACAGTAGTGAACAAACTCAGCATTGCAGCCCTGGTCTGCGTCGCGGCCCTTGTTCTGGGGTCGTGGCCGGCTGCAGCCGACACCTTACAGGTTCGGTTCTACTCAGATCAGGGTCTCGTGTCCGTCCTCCGGGAAGCCCCGGACGGAGCTGATCTGCCCATCGCCGCCGCTAAGGCCCTGGTGGCCGGGCCGGACGGGGAGGAGGCAGCGATCGGCTTCAAGAGCGCGTTGCCGGAAGGCACGCGCCTGATGTCCGCCGACGTGACCGGCGAGACCATCAAGCTGGACCTGTCGCCCGAAGTGCTGGAAGGCCTCGACGAAGCCCGGCTGACCGAGATATTCGACCAGTTCAAGGCGACCCTCGGCGACTTCCCGTGGATTATGAGCATTCGGCTCACCTGCAAGGGCGAGCTGCTTTCCACCTATCTGCCGGTTGGCCCGGCAGTCGGCACGGCGGCCCCGACGGAGATTCCGAAGTCCGTTGGGCTTGCCGGTCTGGGCGGCCGCAACATCACAATCGGCCCCTCGCACGGACGGTTCTGGAACGGCTCCGGCTGGTACTGGCAGCGTTCGGACCCGTGCGGGTACGGCGAGGCCGTGCTCGAGGACACGAACTCAATCCGCCTCATGCAGTTCCTGTATCAGTACCTGGCGCAGGACGGCGCAACCGTCCACGTGCCGAGGGAGCTGAACGAAAGCAACTGCTGCAACGGCTACACCGGGCTTGCCTGGTGGAAGATGGCGGCGTATTCCTGGCTGCGGGCCAACGGCCTGCCCTGTTCGGTGTGGGCGAACTCATCGGGCAACTGCGGCGAGGAGACAGCCACCGGCCGAAGCAGCGACGACATCCGGGCGCGCCCGAAGTTCGCGGACTATCGGGGCTCGAACATATACATTGCCCACCACACGAACGCAGGCGGCGGCACCGGGATGGAGACCTTCCGCGATACGGCGATGGAGTACCCGGCGCACGAAGCGAACAGCTACACGCTTGCTCTCAACGTCCACAACAACACGCTGGACGCCATCCATGAGATGTATGATGGCGGCTTTGCCAACCGCGGCGTAAAGGACTCGGCTGGCGGGTTCGGCGAGATCCGCATTCCCAACCGCCCGGCCTGTCTTGTGGAACTTGCATTCCACGACAAGTGCGACAAGGATGCCATCTATCTGACGGACGACTTCTTCCGGTCGGTGGCCATGTGGGGGATGTACAAGGGTATCTGCTCCTACTTCGGGACTTCCCCCACCTGGGACAAGTACTCCGACGAGTACGTCAGCAACACGGTCCCCGCGACCATGGAATCTGGCAAGAGCTACACGGTCAGCGTGACGTTCCGCAACAGGGGCGTGCTCTGGCGCGAAGGACGCGCCTTCCGGCTCGGAGCCGTGGGGGACAGTGACCCGTTCACGTCGGCAACGCGGCACACCATATCGGGTGACGTGCGGCCCGGGAATACATACACGTTCACCTTCACGATGACCGCTCCCGGACCCGGAACCTACACCACCGACTGGCGGATGGTGCGCGACGGCGTCGCCTGGTTTGGCGCGACCTTCTCGAAGACGGTCACCGTCACGGCCTCAGACACGCAGGCCCCGTCCGTGCCCACCGGACTGACGGCCACTCCGCAGAGCCCGGTGCGCGTGAATCTGAGCTGGACGGCGTCCACCGACAACACGGGCGTCACCGGCTACGACATCCGCCGCAACGGCGCTGTCATCGGGACGAGCACGGGAACCACGTACAGCGATTCCGGCCTGACGCAGAACACGGACTACACGTACGAAGTCCGCGCCAAGGACGCCTACGGCAACGTGTCGGGCTGGAGCACGTCCGCTCTGGCGCATACGCCCGCCGATACCCAGGCGCCCACGGTGCCCACCAATCTGGCGGCAAATGCGACCAGTTCAACGACGGTGGCCCTCACCTGGACGGCCTCGACGGACGACGCCGGTGTGACAGGCTACGACATCCGGCGCGACGGCGCTGTCATCGGCTCCAGCACGGGCACGAGCTACAACGACAGCGGCCTCACGGGCGGCGTGCTGTACGTTTACGAGGTTCGGGCAAAGGACGCAGTGCCCAACTACAGCGCGTGGAGCGCCTCGAAGAGCGTGCGGACGCCTGTGAGCGCGGTGGACGTGTTCATTGACGGTTTCAACGGAAACCTGGCGAACTGGACGCAGACTTCCGGCAAGGATTACGCGTACAGTACCGGGCAGAACCACGGTTCGTACACGGGCGGCGGCGCGGCGTACTGCGGCGCGCTGGAGTCCGATCAGATGACGCACTACTTCGACCGTCCGTTTGCTCAGGGGACGGTGTCGGGTTACTTCTACGACCCCAAGGGGGGCTGGAAGCAGGGCGTCTGCGGCAACGCGTACCGGCAGGCGATCTCTCTCAGGAACCCCGGTGACACGGTGAACATGTTCCTGGACAACTGCTTCTACTCGGCGACGAGCAACTCCAACTACTTCTACAGGAAGCTTGGAGGAGGGGGCAGTACGACGTACACGTCCTACGCCACCCGCAACCCGAACACCGACTGCAACGGCGCGTGGGTGTACTTCGAGACCTCCATGGCGCCGAACGCCCGCGGCATGAGCCCGACGGGCGTCATCACCATCAAGGTCGCCGACGGGGCGGGTACCACAACCACCACGACCGACCTGCAGACGGACTTCTTCAGCTTCGGCATCGGCAGAATCGTGCTCGGGCTGGGAGTCTCTTCGACTGCTGAGAGCTACTGGGACGACATCCGCTTCACCGCGAGCCCTCCGGGCCAGCCGGCGATCTCCGCCGCCACGGCGCTGTCGACTTCATCCATCCGGTGGGACTTCTCGGCGATAGACAACAACGTGTTCGGACTCGACGTGATGACTACGGGCGGGACGCAGGTTTCGCCCGCGTATCCGTCCGCCGGGTGGGTGAGCCGCGACGCGGCTTCGTTCACCGAGACGGGTCTCGCGCCGAACACCCCGTACACGCGCAAGGTTCGCGCCTGGAACGGGACGCTGAACAGCGGGTTCTCGGCCACCGCGACGAAGTGGACGCTCTCC
>JAGVUD010000243.1 GCA_019136435.1 Armatimonadota bacterium
GACGCCGGGCACGCCGGTTTCGCGTGTGCGGAGGTTTTGCGAGATGGCGGAAGTGGCTTGTGGGGAGTTTGACTTCATGGCCGGGTCGTGGGTGTCCGACCCCGAAGTGGACAGGGCCCTGGAGGAGCAGCGGCAGATCGAAACCGATCTCTGGCCGTGAGAGTCGCTCTCTGAACCAGCCGATAGACCGCCACGATTCCTGAGAAGGATATCACCGTCTGTGCCCCGAACTTGCCGGTGGAGGTTCTTCCGATGGTTTTGCTTCTCTGCGCCCTGTTACTGGTTTCGGCTCTGCAGTCCGCGCACGCCGCTGGCGTTCAGGTGTGGACCGAACCCGCTGCCACTAAGATTCTCGAGGACGCGGAGGCGTCCGCGCACGCGACCCGAACCGTGCGCCTCAGCGCGGCGCGGCGGGAGTTCGCGGCGTTTCAGATTGTGCTGAGCGCCGACGCGGACGTGAAGGGCTTGACGGCGAAGGCTCCGGCGCCCGAAGGCCCGGGCCGCATCAGCGCCCGGAACATCACGATCTGGCGCGAGCACTACGTCAACACCAACGAAGGCCGCAAGCCCGATCCGCTCTCTCTGCTCAAGAGCGTCGACCTCAAGGCAGGCGTCGCGCAGCCGCTGTACGTTGAGATCGAGGTTCCCGCAAACGCGAAGGCGGGCTCGTACGAGGGGACAATCGAGCTTTCGGCGGGCGGCGCGGAGGCGGGACAGGTCCGGTATCACCTCACGGTGCGGGACTTCGCGCTGCCGCTGAAGCCGTCGCTGCGAACGGCGTTCGGAATACAGGAGAACTGCATCGCGCGGCAGGAGAAGATCTCCGGGTCGGGGCCCACCTTCGAGAAGTATCGGAAGGCGTATTACGAACTGCTGCTTTCCCACCGGGTTTCCGCCTACAACATCCCGGCGGACCTGATGACCGGCGAAGGCGCGAAGTATCTGAACGATCCACGAATGACGAGCTACGTGATTCCCTACCCCGGCGAAGACGCGAAGCTGAAGGCGCTCTGCGACCACCTGCGCGCCGGTGGCTGGCTCGACAAGGGGTACTTCTACATTGTTGACGAGCCGTATTCGAAGGACTCGTTCGAGCAGATCGACAAACACGTTGCCCGGCTGAAGCGGCTGGTTCCCGACTACAAGCTCGTGGCGCCCTACTTCCGCAACCCCGACTTCGACGAGAAGCTGTCCGTATACGACCTTCTCAAGGGCAAGGTCAACATCTGGTGCTGCGTGACGAACTTCCACGACGAGAAGGCTCTGGACGAGCGCGCGAAAGCGGGTGAAGAGGTCTGGAACTACGTCTGCTGCGGCCCGGGCAAGCCGTTCGCGAACTTCTTCGTCACGATGCCCGCGATGTCGCACCGCATGCTCTTCTGGCAGGAGTGGAAGTACCGCTCCAGCGGGCTGCTCTACTGGAGCACAACCTACTGGGAGCCCGCCCCCACCGGCACCGACGACCCGTGGGAGGACATGGCGACGGTGAAGTGGATCAGCAAGGACCTGTACGGCGACGGATCACTCTTGTATCCGGGGCACAAGGTGGGGCACTACGGGCCGCTTCCGAGCCTGCGGCTGAAGATGATCCGGCAGGGGCTGCAGGACTACGAGTACATCGCGATGGCGGCGAAGGTCTCGCCCGCGGACGCCGACCGCATCGTCAACAGCCAGGTCATAAGCTGGACCGAGTTCCAGGGCGCCCCCGAGCCGATTGAGACGGAGAAGGATGCGCTGGCCTTGGTGATCGCACGGTCAGCGCGGCGGTGAGAGCTTCCGCAGGAACTCGCCGATGCGCTTGAGTTGCGCGGCGGGCTTGTCTGGTAGGACGCCGTCGTTTCCGATGGGGACGTTGAATGTGATGGCGCCCTGTACGGCCTTCACGTCGCGGAGAAAGGTGAACAGCTCCTCGTCCGGGTAGTCGAGCAGGTCGCCCGGGATCGCCGGGTTGAACGGCAGAAACAGCGGCACGAGCGCGTGCCACTGCACGCCCTGAACATACCGGGACGCCGGCATGTAGTAGGTGACGGCTTCCTGACCTTCGCCGCGGACCTTCCTGTCCGCGCGCTTCTGCGGGGGCCCGCCGACGAAGTCCGTGCGAATCTTGCCGTCCTCGAGCAGGTGAACCTCACCGGACAGATAGTCCTGCAGAGGCGAAACGGCCGTCAGCCTGCCCGTGCAGAAGCTGCCGTCGTTCAGAGCGACAGCCGCGGCGGGGTTTCCCGCGCGCGACGCCTGCATCCACATCTCCCACGGGTAGCCGCCCGCGTTGAACGGCGGGGCCGGATAGCAGCCGTCGAACCACCATCCATCGCAGAGCTTGCCGAGCTTCACGGCGTAGTCGCGCACAAAGCTCGTGTAGCGCTTGTGAAACTCGGTCTTGTCATCGGCGCTCCAGGCGAAGACTTCGTGCAGGTCCGACGGCGCGGCGACCTCGGCCGGGAGGTAGGCGATGAACCTCTTGCCCTGCGCGTGCAGGCCGCGCGCAATCTCCAGAACAAGGTCGCGCTTCGGGGTATGCCCGGGCAGGCGGCTGTCGAGAAACGCGTTCGGGCTGTTGTAGTAGCTCGTGTTCTGCCCGATGGTGAAGATCAGCCAGTCCGCGCCGGAATCCTGGATCTGCTTCAGGAATCGCGGAACGTCGAAGCCGTCAATGATCCGGTTGAAATCGGCCGTGCGAGCCTCCGGGGTCTCTCCCTTCGGAGTGATGAGGTAGTGCACCATCACCCCGTACGAGCCTTCGGCCATCCATGCGGCCCGGTCCCTCGCCTGCTCCGCCGCAAGCGCCGCCGCCCCGAGCAGCAGCACTCCTGTCAAAGCCACGATTCTCAGTATCTCCCCGCTCATCATCTCTGCCCTTATCTGTCAACGCACCTGCGGAACGCAACGCAGGCGCCTCACTGACCATGGCGTTACCGGAGGCCCCGGACATGAAGCCGGAGGGACTCCGCGCAAGTCATCACGGGCAACTGCTCGCGCACTTCGCGAGTCAGGAGATCCCGGTCTCCCGTGAGAACGGCATCGGCGCCAGCGACGATTGCGCTTGCTATGATGGCCGCATCGTTCCTATCTCTCAGTATGCGGGCTGCCGCGGCCGTGGCGTCGGTCGAAGGCAACACAACCGGTTCGAACGCAACGAGGCCGAGCAGTCCTTCGAGAACGCCTTCGTGCGTTGGAAACTTCCGCGCGAGGACAAGCCGCGCAACTCGACAACCCAACAACCTGTCAACTCAACAACTCGTCAACCCAACAACCGTGCAGCCGGGTAACCCGCGAGCGGCGCTAGCCCTGCCCGTACTTATCCACGTATCTCCGGTGCGCGCGCTCGACCTCTTCCGGCGGGATGGGGATCGGCGTGCCGCGAAGAAGCGCCAGGTGCACGGTTTTCGCCACGTCCTCGAGCATGACCGCAGCCTTCAGGGCGGAACTGACGTCCGGGCCCACGGTGAACGCGCCGTGGTTGGCAAGCAGAATCGCCGGGCAGCCTCCGATGTGCTCCACAATCGCCCGCCCGATCTCCTCCTCGCCGACCTGGCAGTACGGCGCGCATGGGATGGGGCCGCCGAACTCGTCGCAGATGGCCGTCAGAACGGCGGGGATGGGCGCCCCGAGCGCCGCGAAGCTGGCGGCGTAGTTCGAGTGCGTGTGGATGATCCCGTTCACCCCGGGCAGATGACGGTAGACGTACAGGTGCGTAGCGGCGTCAACGGACGGCTTCAGCAGCGCATCCACCGGGTCGCCGTCGGGCGCGAGAACGCACATATCGCGCGGCTTGAGAGCCTCGAACGGCACCCCGCTCGGCTTGATGACGATGCAGCCGGTCTCCGGGTCGCGGGCGCTGGCGTTGCCATTCGTCATCGTCACCAGCCCCTGGCGCGGAAGCTCGCGGTTCGCTTCGCAGACGGTCTCGCGCAGTCCTGCGAGTATCACGGACCTCACCCCCTCATCGCTTTCAGCGTCTTCATCACATCGTTTCCGCCACGCCCGAAGAAGTCGTGAAGCTTCCGGTATTCCGCGAAGAGCCTGTCATACACGGCGTGCGCGGCGGCGTTGGGCCGGAACGTCCGGTCTTTCACCCGCGCCATCTTCTCGGCGGCCTCATGGATTGTATCGTATCCGCCCGCGGATGACCCCGCCGCAACCGCTCCCCAATAGATCTGCATTAGCAGCTCGTTGCGCTCGGGCAGCCCGCCGCAGGCGACGATCTCGTCCACCGCCACGCCGTTGCCCTGAAACGCCTCGATGATGACGCGCGTCCCGAACGCCGTCGCCTCGATCAGCGCGCGGTACATCTCCTCGGGCTTCGTGTTCAGCGTCATCCCGAGCATCAGCCCGGTGAGATCGGCGTCCACCAGCACGCTGCGGTTGCCGTTCCACCAATCGAGCGCGATGAGGCCGCTTTCGCCCGGCTTCAGGGCGGCGGCTCGTTCGGAGAGCAGATCGTGCGCGCTGATGCCGCGCCGGGAGGCCTCCTGCTCGTATGCGGCGGGCACGCACGATTCGGCGAACCAGGCGAAATGGTCGCCCACGCACGACTGCCCCGCCTCGAAGCCGAAGAACCCGGGCAGGATGCCGTCCTCCACGTAGCCGCACATCCCCTCGACGATCTTCGGCTCGCGCCCGAGCACCATGTGACAGGTGCTGGTGCCCATGATCATCACCATCACGCCTTCGCGGGTGACGGTCGCCGCCGGGACGGCCACATGCGCATCCACGTTCGCGACGCCGACTGCCGTGCCGGGAGCAAGTCCCAGGCGCGCGGCCATCGCTGGGGTCAGCTCGCCCGCTTTCGCGCCGATGGGAGATATGTCGCGGATCATCTTCTCGTCCACGACGTCCGCGAATGCGGGGGCGAGCGCGGCGAAGTAGTCGCGCGAGGGGAAGCCGCCCGCCTTCTCCCACATCGCCTTGTATCCGGCGGTGCAGGCGTTGCGCGTTTCGCGGCCCGTGAGTTGAAGGACGATCCAGTCGCCTGCCTCCATGAGCCGCGCCGCGGCGGCGTACACTTCCGGGGCTTCGTCCAGAATCTGCAGGGCTTTCGGGAAGAACCACTCCGAGCTGATCTTGCCGCCGTATCGCGCCGGGAACGACTCGCCCCGCGCGGCGGCCACTTCGTTGATCAGGTTCGCCTCGGGCTGGGCGGCGTGGTGCTTCCAGAGCTTCACGTAGGCATGCGGATTTGCGCGCCAGGCGGCGTCGAAGCAGAGAGGCTGGCCCGCGGCATCCAGCGGGAGCATGGTGCAGGCGGTGAAGTCCACCCCGATGCCGATGACCTGTCCGGGCGGAACACCCGAGCTTCGCAGGACGTCTCTGACCGCCGCCTCCATCGCCTCCAGATAGTCGCCCGGGTCCTGCAGGGCCCAGTCGGGCGGCAGCTTCGCGCCGGTCGCGGCCAACGTCTCGTCCAACACGCCGTGGCGGTAGTCCGAGACGCTTGTAGCCACCTCGCGTCCCGTTTCCACGTCCACCAGCAGCGCCCTTGCGGAGAGCGTTCCGAAGTCAATTCCCAGAGAGTATTTCGCCAACGTCGTCACCTCACTGGAGTAGGTTTCGCGCTAGAAGCGCGGGTTCCTGCAAAGCAATATCGCTGATCGGGCGTGAGATGCCTCGCGCCCGAAACGTTCTCCCGGGACATTTGTCCCCTGTCCGGCATGGCGGGACGAATGTCCCCGGAGAAAGCCCGGCCAGTGAGCCATCTCACTGGCCATCAACGTCGGCGCAGTGAGCAATCTTTCATCTGCCCGGGTGTCCTCACCCGGCTCCGGCCTCGTCGCGCCGACAGGTGAGACACCCGTGGCGATAGCACAGAGTCACGTCATTCCGGACTTGATCCGGAA
>JAGVUD010000065.1 GCA_019136435.1 Armatimonadota bacterium
CTCCGGCAGCCGCAAGATCGGAGTCGAGCACCTTGACAGAGACCGGCTCGCCACAGCGGTAGGTGACCTTGTCGAGCATGACCACCCCATCGGCCGACGCGCTTACGAGATTGCAGGCGACCAGCGCAAAATCCTGGTCGGTCGCATCAGCATTTCCCGGAACACCGTCACCACCAATCGAGACACCACGAACGACGATGTCAACAGCGCCGCTGGTCCCGGCGGGCAGCCGCACCAGTTCGTAGTTGTTGCGTACATCCGGCGCGCCGCCTGTCTGTGAGACATCCTTGTTGAAGACGTTTCCACGGTACAGGACGCCGTCCACGTACACCTCGAGATCAAGATTGTTGACGTAGGCAGCCCCGGACAGCGCGCCCGGAGGGTCAGTCCACGCCAGAGACACTACCAGAGGTTCGCCCCCATCAGCCACAACCCCGCCAAGATGGTATTGCTCCCCCGGCCCGGTGAGAATCTCCGTCTGGTCAACGACCTTCCTCGGCCTCGCTGCGTCGAAAGCGAAAGCGAGGTTGATGATCCCGAATCCCTGGCTGTTGCTGGGGAAGTTGTCGTTGGCGTAGAGCCCGGTCATGTGCCGCCCGGAATGAATGATGTAGGCCTTGAGCAGGGCCGGGCTTGGCTCGGCGATACCGTACGTCCGCGAAAGGAAGTTGTAGACGAGGGAACCACAACCGGCCGCCGCCGGACACGAGTGGCTCGTTCCCGACGACCAGCAGTACAGAGTCTGCCCCGCTGGCATGTACTTGTCACAGACGCTGTCGCCAGTGTAGGCCGGGCTGGTAGATGTTGATGCCGCACCCTGAATGTGGGTGCCTGGCGCCTGGATCTCCGGCTTGGCGCGGCCATCGTCGCACGGTCCACGGCTGGAGAAGTCTATGACGTCCTGCGCGTTGTTCGCCCCTGATGGTGGAACGTCGCAGCCATCTGTTATGCCGAGAGTATCGTAGTTCTCGCTGGCGCCGACGGCAATGACGTTCTTCCCGGTGGCGGGGCTGCCGATGCTGTTCGAGCCTGACCCTTCGTTCCCAGCGGAGAAGAAGAAGGCCATCGGCTGCTGTCCGGTAACCGTGGGCTGGCAGTCCCGGACAAAGCTATCGTACATCTGCGAGTCCGACGTGTACTCGCCATAGGCGTCAGTACCCCAGGAGTTGCTGCTGATGCGAACTCCCCGCGCATACTGGCTGCTGACCATTGCAGCCTCGTTGATCGAAGACGGCCACAGTCCGCTATCAGAGAAAACCTTGGTATGAGCCATCCTGCCGTAGGGCGAGATGCCCAGGCCGTAGTGGAACCCTGCCGCATCCTGAAACGGAGAGCCAGTGCTGTTGTTGCAGCCGCCCACAATGGAGGTATTGATGTTTCCGTGCCCGTCAACGCCGTTCGGGTTGGTGATGGTTGGAGACCCGCCGGGCGCAATGTCGGCAAACACGACGCGTGAAGCAAGAGCGGGATCGCCCAGTTGCCTGAACTCGGGATTTCCCGGTGACGAGGCATTGCCGTTGTCAAAACCATCGTCAGTGACCACAACAACGGGGTAGGCTTCAGGATCCGTTGGGAATCCGTACGATTCGAGGAAGGACAGGTAGCCAGGCCCGGTTGGCGCCGTCCTGCCCGCGTTGAGATTGTCGGCGAGGATCTGACCCTGCCGCTCGCAGTTGAGGTGTTTCTCGAGATACGGCTCTATCCACACCACCCCCGGCACAGCCGCCAGAGACTCGAGCAGACTGCCTGCGATTTCTATGGAGACGTTGATATATCGTCCGCTCAGAACCTCGCGCGGCGGAACGATAACAGACTGTGCATCCGCGGCGATCTGGTCTGCCGCCTGGACTGCATCCTCGCCGTAGTTGAAAACCTGCACAGTGACCCGGACAGGATCCTCCTTGCCACAGGCTTCATCCAGAGCGGGGCTCAGCGCAAACCACGGATGATACTCACCAACAAAGGCCGTGTAAGGCTCGGACAGGAGCGCTGATGCGAGTCCGGGGGACGACGCTTCGTCAACCCATATGAGATAGGCGTTTTGTGGAATGTAGTGGACAATGCTGGCCCCCACGGACTTGAGAAGGGCGAGGTCCTCGTCCACAGGCGGCGCGACAAATTGAACCAGCATCAGCCGGCTCTTCGCCTCAGAGCTGGCCGTCAGGCGTTCGGGCAACGCGAAATCGGGCTTGCGCGTATCTATCTTCAGGCGACGCAGCTCGATGAAATTGAAGTCGTCCCGCACCACGGCGCTGGTGCTGCTTTCAAGCGCGGATTTCAGGATCGCCGGGGCTTCATACACCAGATAGGAGTCGCGGCGCGCCAGCAGCTTCGCCCCGGCGCCATCCAGCCGCGTGATGTCCGCCCGTGCGCCGGAGGACACCAGAACACGGAGTTTCGTGTCCTGGTCCGCACCCGCAATCGCCGGCCTGAGCGCTGACGGGAACAGGATAAGACACGCAAGAGCAGGCGCCAGACCATAGCGCCTCAGAGCTTCCCACGAAGTGACGCGAATGCCAGATCGCTTCCCAACCATCTGCAAACCCTCCTTAGCTCCCGACCCTTAGAGAGCACTGCGACGAGCACTGTCAATGAAACATGCAAGCATACTCGCAGGCGCCAGACTCAGCGCGCAGCCGCTTTTCCGCACCTGACACAGCACCCACGCACGCGCTTCGGCCGTAATGCTGCCCGCTCTGACACCCTCCGCGAGACATCTGCTCTATGATAGTATCATAGGTCTGCCTGCATCTACAAGAACTCAGTCGCGAACATTCAATGAATAGTTATCAGGAGCGTATGAAGAACGCATGTTATGCGCATCACACATGGCCACGAAGATTGAGGTTATTTGTATTTACCCCGTCACTCGCCCAGATATGCCTTCTTGACGTCCTCGTTGCTCAACAGGCTGGCGGCGGGGCCGGAGAGCGCGACCGAGCCTGTTTCCAGCACGTAACCTCGCTGCGCGATGCTGAGCGCCATATGGGCGTTCTGCTCCACGAGAAGGATGGCCGCCCCTTCGGAGTTGATCCGCCGGATGATGTTGAAGATGTCGAGCACCAGGTTCGGCGCCAGGCCCAGAGACGGCTCGTCGAGAAGCAGCAGTTGAGGCCGGGACATGAGAGCGCGGCCGATGGCCAGCATCTGCTGCTCGCCGCCCGACAGAGTGCCGCCGTACTGCTTCAGCCGTTCGCCAAGGCGCGGGAACACAGCGACCACCCCGTCCATCGCCTCCTTCACGGCAGAGGGCGAGCGCACCGTGAACGCTCCGAGTTCCAGGTTCTCGCGGACTGTCAGGTTGGCGAAGATGCGCCGGCCTTCCGGCACATGGCAGATGCCCTGCCTGACAATCCGGTCCGGCGCGTCTCTGGAGATGTCGCGACCTTGAAAGAAGACCCCGCCCGAACGCGGCCGGACGAGCCCGCTGATTGCCTTCAGAGTGGTGGACTTGCCCGCCCCGTTCGCGCCGATGAGGGTGACGATCTCTCCGTCACCCATCTCGAGCGAGAGGTTTCTGACTGCGTGTATGGCGTCGTAGAAGACATTGATCCCGTCGAGCCGAAGAATCACGAAGATCCCTCCGTTCCCGGCGGCGCCTCGCCCAGGTACGCCTCAATCACCCCGGGGTCATTGCGGATGGCTTCCGGCGCCCCGGCGGCGATGAGCTTTCCATAGTCAAGAACGTAGATCGTCTCGCAGATGCCCATCACGAACCGCATGTCGTGCTCAATGAGTAGAATGCTCAGAGAGCGCTCATCCCTGAGCCGCCGCAGGAGGTGCATCAGATCCTGCGTCTCCTGCGTGTTCAACCCGGCCGCGGGCTCGTCGAGCAAGAGCACCGAAGGCCCCGGCGCAAGCGCACGCGCAATCTCGAGGCGCCGCTGCTCGCCATAGGGCAGACTTCGGGCGGGCACGTCCTTCCACCGCTCAATGCCGAGCATTTCCAGGAGAGATACGGCCTGTGAGCGCAGCTCGCTCTCTCCAGCCCGCTGCCGTGCCCCCGAGAACAGCGCATCGGCAAGGGTCTGCGGCGAGCGCAGGTGCGAGCCGATGAGCACGTTGTCGAGCGCCGTGAGCGACCCGAACAGGCGGATGTTCTGGAACGTGCGGCAGATGCCATGGCGAGCCACCGCATGTGCGGGCAG
>JAGVUD010000061.1 GCA_019136435.1 Armatimonadota bacterium
AACCCGGCCGATACAGGGTGCTGGTCGGCCTCTTCGATCTGGAAGGCCGCGGAGACAGGATCGAGTTGATGAACCGCTCCCGCGATGTCGGCGGCCGCCGCTACAGGGTGGGGCGCGTGCACGTTGTTCCCGAGCCGGGGGCGCCGTCCAGGCTGCTCGCATACCGGCTCGTCTGGCGCGTCCACGAGCCCGAGGAGCAGCCGGCCCTTCGCGAGCCGAGATATCTGACGCGGGGGCTGCTTGCGGTCGGCTTTGACCCCGACATGCCGGTGGTGCGCGGATGGCGCATCGCTGGACAGGATCTCCCAATCGCGGGCGATGCCGCGCTGCGGGGGCCTGAGGCCGAGTTCCGCGATCTCGAATCCGGACGATGGCACAGTTCTCTCGCCGTGGATGCGGACTGGGTGTTCAACTCCCGCATCACCTCCAGCGCTGCCGCCTATCGCTGCCGCCTCAAGTGGAAACAGCACGACGTCGCGACACTCGATATCCGCTTCCGCATCGGCCGCAACGGGCTGCAGGCCCGTCTTGCGTCGGTCGCCGAGCACAAAGGGTTTCATCTGCTGTCCGTCACGCTGCCCTCGCTCGTCTCCGTGAGAGCCGAAACGCCTGGCGCCGCCCTTGCTCTTCCGTCGTGGGGCGGAAGGCTGGTCAACATAGCCGAATCCGCACGGCACCGGGAGGTTCACCGCCTCAACTGGGAGGAGCCCGTGCGGGGAGCCGTGCTCACGGCCGGCGAATCCCTCGCCGTTCTGTCGCACGTCTCCGCCGACGACAGCGTCGTTTCGGAGGTGTACGAGGCCGGTTCCAGATTCGGCGCCCTGGGCGTGCAGTTCACGACGCGCATTCCGGCCGAACGGCCCGAACTCGAGTTTGTGCCCCGCAAGGTCAGCGAGTGTGAAATAACCGTCACCGCAAACCGTGAACCCGGGCGCGCGGCGTGGATGGCGGGTGCCGCCCTGATATGCGCCGGCTTCCGCGGCAAGCCGCAGCCGCTGTTCTGCGACTCCATTGTTTACAGGATTGTGCTGAAAGACAGCGGAGGCCGCGTCCGGACAACCTTCGAGCAGGCGGCCGCCATCATCCGGCGCGTGAACGCGCTCACATTCGGCGCACGGCAGGTCGTCTGCCTCATCGGCTGGGAAGACCCGGCCGGCGGCGCTCAAACGGACCCCGATCTCGGCTCCCCGGACGGCCTGGCGGATCTTTTCGAGACCGCCGCGCAGTCGAACGCGGGCCTTGCGCTCGACGTCCCGGGCGACTGTGTCTGCAGCCGCTCTGCCCATTTCGACCCGGCGCTGGCCGCCCTGGATGGCCGGGGACAGCCGCTGAGAGAGCCCGGCTCGTCCGATTGCTTCGTGAACTCGAAGACCTGCATCGAGTCCGGAGCAGCGGCGAAGTGCGTCGAGGGCATCCTGCAAGCTTTTCCTCTAATGAACCAGGTCGTGCCCGTCCGCCTGGCGAGCGCTCTCAGCAGTCTTCACGATCACAATCCCCGGGCTCAGTCCGGCGCGGACGAATCCCTGGCCGCGCGGCGAGCCGTCCTCGATCTGTGGCGCGCAAAAGGGCTGGAAGTGTGCGCGCGTGGTTTCATTCAGCCCTATGTCGGGTTGTGCCCGCATTTCCTGGATGCCGCGCAGTCGCAGGACGGCGGGCCGTTCTCCCATGAAGAAGCGATTCCACTGGTCCCGGCTATCTTTCACGGCCGTGTCACGTGGGGAGCGCCGCTTGACCCGAAGTACGGCGAGGCCGCCCTGCTGCTCTACGGAAGCACTTTCAACGAAGACTGGTCGGCCGAAACGCCGGACGATCTGATCAAGGACCGCTACTACCTGGTCGCGCTGCCCTGGTCGCGCCTCGCGCGGCTCGCGATTAGAGACTACAAGCGCGAGGGCACTCTGCGGAGGGTCACCTACGCGAATGGCGACTATGTGGAGGCTGATCTGGATGCTCGCGCGTGGCGTGTCGTCTGCGGAGGCTTCACGATATCCGAAACCGGCCTCTCGACCGTGCCCCGCGGGCGCGGCGAAATGCTCGTCTACAGCGTGAGCGCGCGCCGTGTGCGCATTCCCGCTCCGGCTGGATGGAGCGCGGGCGCGCACATCCACGCCGAATCGCCGGGCCAAAACGGACACAGCACACAGGTCTGGTGCAGCCTGAGTGATGGCTTCATCGAACTCGATGTCAGCGCCCGCGAGCCGGTGCTCATCCGCCGGGGGCACGGCTAGCGAGCGTCTCTACGGGGCGGCAGTCGTCCACGGGTCGCGGTCGTCCGGCTTCTGCCATCGCACGTGCCCGTCCAGAAACAGCACGTTCCACCCGCCCCGGTGGGGCAGAAGGCCGCCCTGCAGCGACTCCTGCGGCGTCACGGCGGTGGACATAATCCGTCGCTCCCAGCACACGGGCACCTGGGTCGGCCCCTTGCCCACGGCCGCGTAGGTCCGCCATGTCGCCGAGTCGCCGAACGGCGGGAAGTTCGCGTCGCCCCCGATCACGGCGCCGGTGAGCTGAAGGCTCTGGGGCGGCGTGCCCACCGGTATCGGCCAGGTTCCGTAGAAGTGATTGTAGTGGAACACGAAGTTCTGGTTTCCGCGGTCTGTTAGGGCGGGTCCGGAGAGATAGTTGCGCGGGCTGGACGGCGGGATGCTCGGGTTGTACTTGTTCGGGTTCGACGGGCAGTGCCACACCTGCATATCGCCGCCCGTGTACGGTCGGAGCACGTGACCCACGAATCCCGTGCCGTCTCCGTACACGGTTGATCCGCCCGCCGAATACCAGCGCGAAGCCCACGGCAGGCGGCCCTTGTAGTCGTCCGAATACATGAAGAGCGCCTTGCCGATCTGGTTCATTCCGTTGCGGCAGGTGGTTGCCCGGGCGTTGTCGCGCGCTGCTGCGAAAACCGGAAACAGAATGGCGGCCAGGATGGCGATGATGGCTATCACCACCAGAAGCTCGATTAGAGTGAATCCTGAAGTATGCCTGCGCATGGTCTTCATACGCTTCTCCCCGGGAGATGCACCGGCTGCTGGCGGCTCAATGGGAAAGAGCGCGCCGCGCGTGTGCGAACCCGGTTCGATTATGCCGTACGCGCCCCGTCCGGGTCAATCTGTTTCGCGTACGCGCGCGTAATCCACGTGCATCGGATGCGGCATTCAAACGAACTCCCGCATCCGATGCACACTCGTCTTTGCCGTTCTTCGGTTCGGAGTTCTCTGGAACGACGGGCCGAAGAACGCTCGCTCACCGCGCTGCTGCACTCTGCTTCGATCGCTGCTTCGGCGCGTCCGTTCTACGAACTCCCGCATCCGAAGCACGCTTCGTAAAACGCAGAACTACGGCGCCACGACCGTCCCCGTCTCGAACTCCCTCAGCCGAATAACCGGCACGACCGCCTCGCCGTCCTTCTCCGAACCCAGCACGCCGATTACCTCGATCATGTCGCCGATGTTCGAACTGGGCGCGAACGACAGCACCTTGATTCCCGGCTGCGTCTGGCTGCCCTGCATAATGCCGCCGCCGTCGTCCAGCCGGAAGAAAAGCTGCCCCACGCCGTCCGCGCCGAACTCCGTGAGCCTGCCCGTGATGCGCGTCAGCAGCCCCAGCGTGTTCAGTCCCACGCCGCCGTCAACGCCGAACTGCGCGCCCAACGCGCTGCCGCCCGCCGCCTTCGTGCCCATCACCAGCGGCGCGGCGCTGCCCGTGCCCGCCGCAATCGCCTCGGCCGCCGACACCTGCCGCTCGTAGATCTGCGACGCCGCCGTCGGCTGCGCTGTCTCCAGACGCCCGGTGATCGTAACGAGGCTCCCCTCGGCCGGAAGCGGCTCGGGCAGGTTCACCACGCGAACCGCGCTCGACCGGTCGGCTTCCTCGATGTAAACGGGCGAAGGAGCGTAGCTCTGCGTCACGCGCGTGACCACCTTGCCCCGCAGCACCACGCCGCTGCCGTCTTCCTTCTGTTTCGCGTCGCCGATGGTCTCGCTGAACGTCGACGGCGTAAACGGCACCCCGAAGAACCCCAGGATGTTCTCCATCAGCCTGTCCGCCGAGAACGTCCCCGGACCGAAGCCCGCCGACGTGTTGCCCGTCGTCTGCGCCCACCAGCTTCCGCCCAGCATCACCGACTGCACGGCGGTCTTGCC
>JAGVUD010000354.1 GCA_019136435.1 Armatimonadota bacterium
CACCTCGGCCGCGATACGGCTGGAGTGCTTTGAGGCATCGAACTGTCTGACCGGCCCGATGCCCGACTTCCCGTTGACCAGCGAGTCCCAGAAAGGCTCGATGCCGATTCCGACGGGGGTGACCGGCCCCAGGCCGGTGACGACTACTCTACGTCTTGGGTTGCTGCTCATATCAAAAGAGCCGCGCCATGCCCGCGCGGCGGCTGTTCAGCCCTCCCCGTTCTGGTCTATGTAATCAACCGCCTGCTTGACAGTGGTGACCTTCTCGGCGTCCTCGTCCGGAATCTGAATCTCAAACTCCTCCTCGAGGCCCATCACGAGCTCCACCATGTCGAGCGAGTCCGCCTTCAGGTCGTGCTCGAAGGAAGCGTCCATATTGACCTGATCCTCCGAAACCTTGAGCCTGTCGACAACAACCTTCTTAACACGATCAAACGTTGACATTTACAGTCCTCCTCGTCACATTACCAGTCCGCCGTCCACGTGAATCACCTGGCCGGTCACATACCCTGAGAGATCGCTAACCAGAAACACCACCACCCTCGCCACATCCTCCGGCGTCCCGAGACGATCCAGAGGAATCTGTCCGCTGACCTTCTCTTTCGCATCCTCGGGCATCTCCTCTGTCATCACCGTCTGGATGAATCCCGGAGCGACAGCGTTAACGTTAATCCCGCGCCGCCCGAGTTCCTTCGCGGTGGTCTTTGTCAGAGCAATCATGCCCGCTTTGGAAGCCGAATAGTTGGCCTGCCCGGCATTTCCCACCACACCCATCACACTCGCCATATTCACAATGCGCCCGGAGCGCTGGCGAATCATCAACTTCGCAACCTCGCGCGTGCACAGAAACGCACCCGTGAGATTCGTCTCGAGCACCGCACGCCAGTCGTCATCGGATATTCGGATAAGCAGGTTGTCGCGCGTGATGCCCGCGTTGTTCACGAGGATATCTATCGCGCCGAACTCCTGCTGCACCTCGGCCACCATCCGCGCGACGTCCGCCGAGTCGGCGACGCTCCCCTGCACGGCAAGCGCGCGAACTCCGGCCTTGCGCGCCTCCTCCGCCACGGACTCCGCGGCTTCGGCGACATAGTCGGCGATGGCGATGTTGGCGCCCTCAGCGGCAAGAGCAAGAGCTATGGATCGCCCGATTCCCTTGCCGGCGCGGCCGGCCCCCGTGATGAATGCTGTCTTACCTTCCAGGCTCAAATCATTCTCCTGTGCGTTCGTTCACAAATTGCTGGCGCTTCACCCGGCCAGATCGCAGACCGCGGATTCGAGATCATCGGCGGTCTCAACGTTGCTGGCGGCGGGCGCGCCGTCCATTCTCTTCAGCAGCCCCGTGAGCACCCTGCCCGGGCCAACCTCCACAGCCGCGTCACAGCCGGACTCGACAAGCCGGATTATGCTCTCGTGCCAGCGCACCTGGCTCACGACCTGACGGGCCAGGCACTCGCGGATGTCTTCGGCCCCGCGCGCGAAATCGGCTGTAACATTCAGAACCACCGGGACAACCGGGCCGGATATTACCGCCCCAGCCAGAACATCCGCCAGTTCAGCAGCCGCGGCCTGCATAAGCGGGCTGTGAAAGCCGCCGCTCACAGCCAGCGGCAGCACTCGCTTCGCGCCGGCCTCCGACGCGAGCCGTCCTGCAAGCTCGACAGCCGCCGCCTCCCCCGAGATGACGACCTGCTCCGGCGAGTTGAAGTTCGCGATGTGAACGGCCCCCGCCGATGACGCCTCTTCGAGAATGCTCTTCAGCAGCTCCGCTGCGAGCCCGATGACGGCCGCCATAGTCCCCGGCCTTTCGGCGGCCGCGCGCTCCATTGCGGACGCCCTCACCTGCACGAGCTTCAGCCCCTGCTCCAACGAAAGCGCGCCCGCGGCGACGAGGGCCGCGTACTCCCCGATGCTGTGCCCCGCGCAGTACGCCGGACGGACGCCCCGGTCCTGAAGGGCCCTGAATGCCGCCACCTCTGAGACGAAGAGCGCGGTCTGCGCGTTTCGGGTCTGACGCAGCAAATCGTCCGGGCCCTCGAAAGCGAGTGAACTGACCGGCGCGGCCAGCGTGCTGTCCGCCTCATCCCACACCATGCGCGCGGCAGGCGAGTTGTCGTACAGGCTGCGGCCCATTCCGGCCTTCTGGGACCCCTGTCCGGGGAAGAGAAATGCGATTCTGCTGAACTTCAAACTTCTACTTGTCCACGCGGGCCGCGCCCGCAAGCTCTTTGCCATCCCCCTCGGGCACGGCGGAC
Organism: Armatimonadota bacterium; assembly: GCA_019136435.1. Taxonomy (GTDB): domain Bacteria; phylum Armatimonadota; class UBA5829; order DSUL01; family DSUL01; genus JAGVUD01. The sequence goes on from JAGVUD010000354.1 coordinate 2,256, forward strand.
ATCGTCCACCTCAGCACGCAGGAGGCCCACGTCAGGCCTGCCCCAAAGCCGACAACCACAACAAGATCGCCTTCACGGATTCTGCCCATCAGGAACGCTTCGTAGAGGGCGATGGGCACAGACGCGGCCGACGTGTTGCCGTAGTCGGCGACGTTCGTAAACACACGCTCGGGAGCGATGCCCAGCCTGCGCGTGGCGGAGTCAATGATGCGCGTGTTCGCCTGATGCGGCACAAAGCAATCCACATCGTGAGGCGACAGGCCGCATTTGGCCAGGGAGCGTTCGGACGATTCCCCCATTATCTTGACGGCAAACTTGAAGACCTCGCGGCCCTCCATCTTTATGTAGTGCAGGCGGTCATCAACGGTCTGATGCGAAGCCGGGTGAAGGCCGCCGCCGCCGGGTATAACCAGCAGGCCCGTGCCCGTACCGTCCGCGCCCAGATCGTAGGACAGCACGCCCCTGCCGTCCTCCACAGGCGCCACGACCGCCGCGCCGGCGCCGTCGCCGAACAGCACGCAGGTGCCCCTGTCGGTCCAGTCGGTGAACTTCGTCAGGACATCCGCCCCGATGATGAGGGCCATCTTATGAGCCCCGCTTGCGACGAGTTCCGAGCCCACCGCCAGCGCATATACGAACCCCGCACACGCCGCGGCGAGGTCGAAAGCCGCGGCGTTGACGCAGCCCAGCCTCTGCTGAATGTGGCAGGCGGTGGAAGGGAAGAGCGTGTCGGGGCTTGTGGTGCCGCAGATGATGAGGTCAACGTCCGCCGGGTCCACACCGGCCATCCGCAGGGCCTCCGCGGCGGCGGCAGTCCCGAGACTCGCGGAAGTCTCGTTCTCGCCCGCTACCCGCCGCTTCCGAATGCCGGTGCGCTCGAATATCCACTCATCACTGGTCTCCACCATTGTCTCGATCTCGGCGTTTGTGAGCACGCGCTCCGGGAGCGCCTTGCCAAGACCGATGATGCCAGCAGATTTCAAAAGACCGTCATTCCTTTCGAAGCAGACGCCGGGCGGCAGCGCGAATCGCGCCCAATTCTGACCTAGGCCGGGATATCCGCCGGCACTTCCAGACACTTTCTGATATGCCCCAGCATATCCTTCTCATGCGCGCGCGCGGCAAGCCCGAGCGCACTGATGATGGACTTCGCCTTGCTGTTGCCGTGGCACACGATGCAGATGCCATTGACGCCAAGCAGTGGGGCTCCTCCGACCTCCTGGCGATCGAGCTGTCTGTGCACCTTCCGCAGGCCGGGCGCCATCCCGAGGAGCATCAGGCGATACCAGGGGTGGCTCCAGAGCCTGGCTCTGGCCACCTGCAGGAGGAGTTCCACGACGCCTTCCGCGACCTTGAGCGCCACATTCCCCACAAATCCGTCGCACACCACCACGTCCGCCGCGCCCGCGAACAGGGGCCCTCCCTCGACATTCCCGACAAAATCGAGCCCGGACTGAAGCAGCGCCTTGTGCGCAGCTTTCGTGAGTTCGTTCCCCTTCGTCGGCTCCTCGCCGATGGAGAGCAGCCCGACGCGGGGGTTCTTGACGCCGAGCACGTCGCGGCTGTAAATGCTGCCCATGACAGCAAACTGCACAAGGTTCTCGACGGTGGAATCCACGTTGGCGCCCACGTCCAGCAGCACCGACTGGCCTCTGGCCGTCGGCAGTACCGTCGCGATGCCCGGACGGTCAATCCCCGGCGCGCGGCCCAGAATGAGGGCCGCGACAGCCATGCACGCGCCCGTGTTTCCGGCCGAGAGCATGGCGTCGGCCTTGCCATCGCGCACAAGCTGCGCCGCTACAACAAGGGAGGAGTTAGGCTTGCGCCGGATCGCGGAGGCGGGGTTCTCGCCCATCTGAATCTGCTCGGGGGCGTCAATAA
>JAGVUD010000157.1 GCA_019136435.1 Armatimonadota bacterium
TCTATCCGCAAAGCCGTAAAATCGCCGCCCGGCGCTCCCCTCGCCTTTCGCGTCAGCGGAAGCGCCTTGCCCCGGGCCTGCCCGAGAGCCTTTGCGGCAGCCGCCACGGCGCCGCCGGGCTCTTTGAGCGCGGCCGCGGCCGCATCGCACAACGCGGAATCGGTCTCCCCCGCCGAGCGGATGCCCCAGTAGGCGAAAAGCGCCGCGAGCGCCGCCGTGTCTCCCTTGCACGGGCTCGGCCCGAGGGGAACATTGGCGAGATACCGGAACTCCGGACGCTGCCCACCTTCCGGGCTCTTACCCGACAGAATCGCGGCCCAGGCGGCTTTCGTCAGCGCCAGATACTCCGCCGCGCGTTCTGGCTCGCGAACGGACTCGGGCGCAAGCACCGTCTGCGTCCGCATCGCCACAAACACCTCTTCGCCCGGGGTCCGCGGCTCGGCCGCGGGGAACCGCGCGGCCAGGGCGAGCGGACCGGCATACACGAAAGAGGGCTTGCCGGCCTTGCGGCCATCGCCCAGCTTCGCCTCCGCCGCGGCCCGGCTCGCCGCCAGATACCTCTCGTGCGGGGGCTGTCCGGCCGAGAACTCCTGAATCGGCTCGGAGAAGCGCCGCGCGCTCACGATCACATAGCCCGCCGGCTTCCCGACGCTCTTCACAGCAAAGCAGTAAGCTGCCGCGTCGCCGGCCGAGTCTACGTAAACGGCCGGCTCACCGATCTTCGCGCCGGCCCAGCCTGCGCAACCGCCTTCCTTCGCCGACGCCCTTTCGGCCACCAGCGCCGAGGCCGCCTTGCCAGCGTCTTGGGGCGAAACGAGCCAGATGGGGTTGCGCGTCTGCGCCGCAAGAGGCGCGGCAGCCGCCACACAAGCGGCGGCTGCCAGAAGGGCAAACAGAGGGAGGCCCCGGGGGCGGGTGTGCCAGACGCCCCCGGGGTCGTCATGAGCGATCAGAATGTCCACTCGGTCACACCGAACTCGATGTCGTCATACCAGGCGTTCGCCCCCGCGGGCGTGTTGGAAGGACCCACCTGGATGTCGTTGATCGGCCAGTTGACCGTTCGCTTTCCTTTCCCCGCCAGAACGCCGTCCACGTAGAACCAGACGTCGTCCGTGCCGGTGTATGGCCGCACGGCGATGGTGAAGGCATGCCACCCGGGCGTCCGGGCAATGCTCGAGGCCATCCACCCCTGAGCGCTCGTGCGGAAGCAGTAGTTGGCGGAGCTGGTGAGCGACCAGATGCCGATGCTGAAGTAGTCTTTCACGAGATCTTCGTCCATGGCGCGGAAGCCGATGTAGGCCCGCCCGAAGGCGCCGCTGCCGCCGCCGTCGCGGATGAACCCTCTCAGATACACCCGGTCGTAGAGGCTCAGATCCGTGGCCTTTCGCATCGAGGCGACCGAGTCCTGATCCGCGAACGCTGAGTGGGTCGGGCTGTGCCAGACGTTGCTCACGAGCGTCGGCATGTCGCTGTCCGGCATGGCCGACCAGGCCCCCAGCCCGTTCTCCAGAGTGTCAACGGAGACCCGCGCCTGCTCGTAGAGCAGGTCGGACTGCGCACGCGGACGGATGACCGGGTAGATGATGCCCTCCACCTGCCGCGCGCCGATGGCGCCGGTCACCGTCACGTACCGGCCAACCTCCGGAATGCCGATGGTGCGTCCGGACAGCAGGCCCGTGGTGCTCACCTTCAGACCGGTCTTTCCGCCATCCGACGCGAGATTAGACCCGTCGTTGATGTAGAACCCGTCCGGAACCACGGCCGTCACCCAGCCAAAGGCTCTGGCAAGCAACCCGACGTTGTTGACGCCAACTCCGCCCCGCACTCCGGGAGCAGCTCCCGCCGGCCCGCCGCCGGTGTTCTTGTTCGTCACACCCAGAGGGGCCGGGGTGACGCTGCCCTCCGGAACGGGCATCTGCTTCACCTGCGTGGCGGGAATATAGCGCTCGCCGTCCTGCGTGGCCATCACGCCGGCCACGGTGACACGCTGCCCCACCTCCACCGGATCCGTCGAGACGATCCGCAGACCCGCGGAGCGGTCGTCGTTCTCGATGTTGAACGCGTTGCCGTAAACGGCCACTATCGGCCTGTCCTCGATCACCGCGATAGTTCCGTCCACGGCGGCCTTTGCCGACCCCAGCAAGATCGGGGGTGTCGGGGTCCCGAGAATGGACCAGGCGCCCATATCCATGCGCGAACCGATGATGTCCACCATCGCCGGGTCGCCCGCGTCAATGCAGGTGGACCTCGCCTGCAGATGGAAGTCTCCGGCGCTCGGCGCAACGTAGTACGGGTTCACCGACTTGCACCCCACGCCGACCGCCGCGCCGCTGGTGTTGCCGCCCTCGTTCGCCCAGATGTCGGTGTAGGTGACCCACGAGCCGGACCCGACGACGCCGAAGTTGGCGTTCTCCGTGACGATGCAGTTATTGATCGGCGTCTGCTTCGCAAGCGTCACGCCGTTCTGCGCGCCGCGGAAGATGTTGCAGTTCACGATCTTCGGAGCGGTCGAGTTCACGTACAGGTTGGCCTTGGTGCCCTCATTGCCGCCGCCGTGCGAGATGATGACGTGCCGCAGTTCGGTGAGACCGCCAGCCCACGACGCGATGTACACGCCGCCCCAGCCGCCTGCCTGCCCGTTCGACGCTGTCATTACGATGGGATCGTCGGCAGTGCCGAGCAGCCGCGCGGTGCCCGCGTTGTTGGACGTCGGATGCCCCACGTTGAACCGACCGTTGAACTTCATCACGACGCCGTGGTCCACCAGCAGGGTCGCGCCGTTGTACACCGAGGCGTCATCCACGAACCGGTAGCCCATGCCCACCACCCGCAGATGCGTGTTGGCGGTAATGTTCGCGGGCCGCAGCTGGATCTCGTTGCCGGCCTGGTTGCCTGTCCCCGAGACCGAATTGATGGAGTCCACCCGCGACCAGTGGAAGCTGACAGGGAACCCCACGTTGTCCGTGAACGAGCAGCGGGTCACGACAGGCGCCGCGGAGTCGTCGGCATACAGCCCGAAGTCCCCCGAACTGCGAATCTCACAGTCGGTCAGCGCTGGCGTGCAGTCCTGCGCCTGAACGGACGTGGTTGAACCCGCAGCGCCCGCATACTCAACAATACAGTGTTCCAACACCGTATCCGCATGCGTTCCGTGTCGCATCAGTATTCCGTTCCACTTGCCCGGCTCGGCAGTGACCGCGGTGAAGGTGATAGGCTGATCCTCTGTCCCCTGAGCCAACAGCTTGCCCCAGTACCAGCCGTAGTAGCTGTAGCCCGTGAACAGCGTCGTGTCATCCGCGAACTTCAGCGTGCAGCCAGGGGCAATCGTCAGCACAGCCGGGTTGTTCACGTCCTGTTCCGTGCCATAGAGCGACACGCTACCGGTCACCCGATAGACCATGCCATCCTTCGGCCATGTCTGAGAGCTGCGGACCTCGCCGCCGCGAACCTCGATCTCGTCCGCCAGATTGCCTGACCCGGTGTTGCCGGCGAGCTGGCAGTAGCCAACCTTCTCGCAATAGAGCGATACGGGGTAACCCGTCTGCCCACTGATGACATTGTCCTGCAGGCTCGGGGCCGCTCCGTTGTCGGCGTAGATGCCAAAGCCGATTCCGTTGCGAACCGTGCACTGGCTGATCGCCGGGGTGCAGGACTCGCATCTGATGCCTGCATTGCGCGAAGACCCTCCCGTGTACTCAACCACGCAGTTCTCGAGAACCGAATCGTCGGAGCCGCCATCTTTGAACAGGAGCCCCTGCCAGGCGCCCGGGGTCTTGTTGACTGCGGTGAAGGTAATCGGCTGAGGCGATGTCCCCTGCGCAACCAGCTTGCCGAAGTACCAAACGTAGTAGCTGTAGCCGAACGTGAAGCTCGTTGCATCGGCGAAACTAAGCGTGCAGCCAGGGGCAATCGTCAGAACAGCCGCGTTGTTCGCGTCCTGTTCCACCCCATAGACAGTCACGCTGCCCGTCAGCCGGTAGTTCATGCCATCCTTCGGCCATGTCTGCGAGTTGCGCACGTCGCCGCCGCGAATCTCGATCTCGTCCGTCAGATTGCCCGAGCCCGTGTTTGACGCCAGCGAACAGAACCCGGCTCTGTCAGGATAGAGCCCGATGGGATAGTTCGCGTT
>JAGVUD010000465.1 GCA_019136435.1 Armatimonadota bacterium
CTGTCTGGTCGAGATGGCGGCCAGGGGCGCGACTCTGGACCAGTTGCGGGACTTCTGCAACAACAAAGGCATACCGGCGCCGCGGCAGCAGTACTGGGGCCACACCACGTGGAACAGCCTGCTGCATCCGCACTGCCTGCTGGAGTACGCGGGCTACGGAGTGTGGAACGTGCGCGGGAGGAACCAGCGCCACAACCCGCCTTCTGAGTGGGTGATCGTTGAGAAAGCGCACGAGCCGCTGATCACCGAGGAAGAAGCCCGGCAGATCATATCCGCGCGCGAGAGCAACAGGCGCAAGTCCTTCGACACCGGGTATGCCCGCAGCAGGGACTCGTCCTACCTGCTGAGCGGCGGGCTGTTCTCCTGCGGGCGATGCGGAAGCAACCTCCTCGGAATGCGCAAGACGGCGAACGCAAGCTACTACATCTGCGGGAGCCAGCCGCACCGCAGGGGTCTGGGTTGCGGGCAGGCGGTGTACGTGCCGCAGGAACAGATCGAGTCCGAAGTGGTCACGGGGCTGACCTGCTTGCTGGACGTCTGCGCCGACAGCACCGGGTTCGCGCGCAAGGTGAACGCCGAGCTACGCAGCCTCTGGGAAGCGTCTACAGGCTGCGACCCCGCGGCGCCAAGGAAGCTGGCGGACATTGACGCGAAGATCGCCAACATCCGGAGCGCTGTCGAGAACGGCCTGCCTGACGCGGCGTGGGCGTTCTCGAGGATGAGCGAGCTTCAGAAGGAGCGTGAGGCGTTGTCGCGCAGCGCGGCGGTGGTGGGCGAAGCCCCGCAGATAGACTGGCAGACGGCGCTGTCCTACCGGCAGCGCGTCGACAGCATCCTGGCGTCAGGAACCAACGCGGAGAAGAAGCGGCTGATCCGGTCGTGTGTGGACAAAATAACACTGGCCCCGGATACCCTGGAGGTGGAGATCACCTACAAAGTACCCGAGGCCATTGGTGCATGTAGTGGGAGCGGGGGCAGGATTTGAACCTACGACCTTCGGGTTATGAGCCCGACGAGCTACCAGACTGCTCCACCCCGCATCGAACACCAACCACTATACACCACACCGCGCGAGGCCGCAAGGGCACAGGCGCAGATTTCCGGCATTCTGAGGCCGGCGCGGCCGCAAGCCCCCCCTACAAAATCGAGTGCGACTCGCGCAGGACGTCGAGGAAGCGGCTGTAAGCATCGGCCGCGGCGCCGCCGGAATCGGCGGATGGCACGAAGCGGGCAAGCTCGAACGAGTTGCGCACGATCTCCCGCGCCTCGCGCACCGTGCCGATCTCACCCAGCCCCATGGCCTGCATCAGCACGTTGCCGATGGCCGTCGCCTCGACCGGCCCGCAGATGACTTCGCGGGCGCAGGTGTCGGCGGTGAGCTGAGACAGCAGCGTATTCTGCGTTCCGCCGCCGACGATGTGCACCACCGGAATGGCGCGGCCAATGAGTTCCTCCAGCCGCTCGACCACCCACCGGTACTTGAGCGCAAGGGAGTCCAGCGCCGTCCGCACGACCTCGCCAGGCGACTCCGGCACGGGCTGACCCGTCCGGCGGCAGGACTCCCGGATTCGCGCGGGCATGTCGCCCGGGGCGAAGAAGTCCTCGCCGTCAGGATCAATCAGCGACCGGAACGGGGCCGCCACGGACGCCATCGCAGTCAGCTTCGCATAGTCGTACGCCACCCCCTCGCGCTCCCACTGGCGGCGGCACTCCTGAACGATCCAGAGCCCCATCACGTTCTTGAGCAGGCGGTACGTGCCCGCGACCCCACCCTCGTTGGTGAAGTTGTACTTCAGCGAACGGTCGTTGATGACCGGTTCATCCACTTCGACGCCGACAAGCGACCAGGTGCCGCTGGAGATGTAGGCGAACGGCCCCGTGCCGGCCGGAACAGCGGCCACCGCCGAGCCCGTGTCGTGGCAAGCGGGCGCGATGACCGGCACAGACGGCGCGTCGCAGTCTTCGCACACGTGCTTTGCCAGCGAGCCAAGACGGGACCCCGGCTGCACGATGCGGCCGAGCTTGCTGGCGGGCAGCCCCAACTTCTCGAGCATGCCAGCCGCCCACTCACCCTGACGCGGGTCGAAGCACTGACTGGTTGTCGCTTCGGTAAACTCGCACACGGCTTCGCCCGTGAACCAGTAGTTGAACAGGTCGGGGATCAGGATAATCTTCTCGGCGGCATCGAGAAGTGCAGGATTGTCACGGTTTAGAACGAAAAGTTGATACAGGGTGTTCAGCGGCATGAACTGGATGCCCGTGCGCCGGAATACCTCGTCGCGCGGCACGATTGCGAACACCTCGTCCATCGCGCCTTCGGTACGCGTATCGCGGTAATGGTGCGGGTTGGCCAGCAGAGCGCCGGTGCTGTCGAGCAGCGCGAAATCCACGCCCCACGTGTCGAGCCCGGCGGAGGCAAGCTTCACTCCGTCGCGGCAGGCCAGTCGCAGCCCGTCCTTCATCTCCTGAAACAGGCGCAGCACATCCCAGTGCAGCCCGCTTGCGACCCGCACGGGTATGTTGGGGAAGCGGTGCAGCACGTCGAGCGTCAGGCGCCCATCGCCGAGCCGCCCCACGATAGCGCGTCCGCTCTCCGCCCCCAGATCGAATGCCAAGAAGTTCTTTGTGCTCTCCACGGTTGTTCCTTGCGATGGATTTCTGCCGACTGCTACCACATGATGGCGCAAAAGTCCTGCCCGGAATGGCGGCAAGGGATTTGGGGGCGCGGCGGCGAACGAGCAGGATGAGGGTACTCTTCAGGAGGCAGGAGAACGATGCGTTACGCTTTGTTTGGTCTTATCGCGGCGGGGATGCTCGCGCTTGCGTGCGCCGGACCGGCGCTCGCGCTGTCGGATTGCGAGAAGCAGGAAGGGTTCGTGCCGCTTTTCGACGGCAAGGACATGGAGAAATGGGTAGTCATGGGCGACCCGGCGTGGAGCGTTCAGAACGGGATTCTGGTCTGCTCAGGTCAGGGGCACGGCTGGCTGAGGTCGAAGGGCGAGTTCAAGGACTTCGTGCTGCGGCTCGAGTTCCGGATATCGCCCGGCGGCAACAGCGGCGTGTTCGTGCGGGCGACAGAGGGCGGCAATCCGGCCTTCACGGGGATGGAGCTTCAGATAATGGGCGACCACAACCAGGCGCCGGGGGTACACTCGACGGCATCGGTGTACGACGCGATTGCGCCGTCGGTGAACCTGTCGCGACCGGCTGGCGACTGGAACAGCATGGAGATCACGCTTCTCGGAAGCGGGATCGCCGTGGCGCTGAACGGCCGGACGGTTGTGGCGGCTGATCTGTCGGACAAGGAACTGAACGCGAAGCTGGCGGAGGACGTGAAGTTCTGGAACCGGGCGAAGACGGGGTTCATCGGCGTGCAGAATCACGGGTCGAAGGTTGAGTTCCGCGACGTCCGGATCAGGGCGCTCGAGCCGATGAAGGCGCCGGCGAACCCGTAGTCTGGGTGAGGGGACGAATGTCCCCGGAGAAGCTCAGGGGTGTGAGCAATCTCACCCCCATCAACCCGGGCGGGGTGCGGAGTATTTTGCGAGCGAAAGGACCGCTTGATATGAAGAAGGCGATAACACGGCGGGAGTTCCTGCAGGGGACGGCGGCAGGCGCGGCGGCGGCCGGGCTCGGGCTCTACTCGTCCGCGCCCGCGGGAGCGCAGGCTCTGGGCGCGAACGAGCGCATAAACATCGGCGTCATCGGCTGCGGCGGGATGGGGACCGGCCATCTGCGCGACCTGATGAAGCGCTCGGAGGATGCGAAGAATAACCTGGCGGTCGTGGGGGTCTGCGACATCTACGAGCCGCGCAAGAACAACGCGAAGACGATTTCGGGCGCGGAGGTGTACCACGACTACCGCAAGATGCTGGAGCGGCGCGACCTGACGGCGGTGGTGATTGCGACCCCGGATCACTGGCACGCAAAGATGGCCCTGGACGCGATGGACGCGGGCAAGGACGTGTATCTGCAGAAGCCGATGACCTACACCTGGGAAGAGGCGAAGCAAGTCGCGAAGGTGTGCCGGACGAAGGACCGCGTGCTTCAGGTGGGCGCGCAGTCGTGCTCGGAAGACCGCTGGTGGAAGGCTGGCGAGCTGATTCGCAAAGGCGCGCTCGGCAAGCTGCTCTGGAGCCAGAGCGGTTACTCGCGCAACTCGACGGGCGGCGAGTGGAACTACGGCATAGACGAGGGCGCGAACCCGGACAATCTGGACTGGAACGCGTTTCTCGGCAGCGCGCCGAAGCGCCCGTTCGACAAGGAGCGGTTCTTCCGCTGGCGCAAGTACTGGGACTACTCGGGCGGGATTGCGACGGACCTGTTCTATCACGCGCTTTCGCACCTGCAGATCGCGCTCGGGCGCGAGTTCCCGCGGCGGGTGGTGGCGAGCGGCGGCATCTTCGTGCAGAAGGACCGCGAGGTGCCGGACACGTTCTTCATGACGATTGACTACCCGACGGAGCACACGGTGGTTCTGGTGAGCTCGATGGCGAACAGCCAGGGCGTGCCGGAGATCATCCGCGGGCACGAGGCGACGATGTACTTCGAGGGCCCGGGGCTCGTGATCCGGCCGGAGGACGAGTTCCGCGACAAGCGGCAGGAGCTGAGCGTGCCGCAGGAACCCCGCGCGGACCACATGACGAACTTCCTCGCCTGCGTGCGCAGCCGGAAGACGCCGCATCTGGACGCGGACACGGGCTACAAGATAATGACCGCCATTGACCTGGGCGTGCGGGCGTACCGCGAGAACAGGGTGATGGAGTTCGACCCCGAGCATGAGAGGCTGAAGAGCGCATGACCGGACGTCTGACACTGGCGCTCGTGCTTCTGGCCGCTGCGGCGCCTGCTTCGGCGGCAACGGGCGAGGCGGTTCTGGTGGCATCGGCCGCGTCCCCGGACATCAGCGAGTCGTCGGGGGTGGCGGTCTCAAGGGTCAACGGCGGCGTGCTGTGGACGCACAACGACTCCGGCGACGGCGCTTACTTCTTCGGCGTGGGGCTCGATGGCGCGGTGAAGGGCGTGTGGCTGGTGCGCTCGGCAAGCGCGGTGGACTGGGAGGACATGGCGGCCGGGCCGGGATGGACGGGCAAGGGGCGCTATCTGTTTCTTGGCGACATCGGCGACAACGAGTTGAACAGGCACGACTGCTGCATCTACCGCGTCCCGGAACCCGTCATCTGGCCGGGGGCGGCCTCCGGGCCGGGGGCGGCCTCAACGAGAGAGGCGCCACTGCTGACCGCCGAGCCCACCCTCCGCATGCTTGTCGCCTACCCGGACGGGCCGCACAACGCGGAGACTCTGCTCGTGCATCCCGACACCGGGCGCATCTACATCGTGACCAAGGAAGAGAACTGCGAGGCGGCGGTGTTTCGGGTGCTGGAGGAGCGGCAGGGCTGGACCGGGCCTCACGCGACCCGGCGCGTGGCCGTTCTGAAGCTGCCGGAGGTGGTCTGCGGCGGGAGCATTTCTCCGGACGGGCGCCGGGTTGCGCTTCGCGGATACCGGAGCCTCTACACGTTCACGCTGCCGGACGGGTCGCCGGACTTCGACGAGGTCTGGAAGCAGCAGCCGAGGGAGTGGAAGCTTCCCGCCATGAAGCAGAGCGAGTCTGTGGACTTCACCGCCGACGGCGGGGCGGTGTTCATCACGAGCGAGCATTCGCCGATGCCGATCTGGAAGCTGGCGCTGGACGGAGACTGAGGAGAGCGCAGAGGTTCGGCGGGAGCCTCACCCTCCCGGGACGAAGCAGCGGCGCGTTGGTTTCGCTGCCGCATGCGATGCACGTAGTCTGAGGAAATGCAATAATGCACCCGTGGGAGATGAACGGATGATGAACCCGCTGACGTTTCTCGAATCGAAGAAAGAGTCCGTAGGCGCACTCTGCCAGCGCTACGGCGTCCGGCGGCTCCGCGTCTTTGGGAGCGCTCTCCGGCCCGACTGGGACGAGGAGGCCAGCGACTTCGATTTCCTGGCCGAGTTCGGCCCACCCCCGCCCGGGATCAACCTCTTCGATCAGCAGTTCGGCTTCCAGGTGGACCTGGAACGGCTGCTCGGCCGCCCGGTGGACGTCGTGGACTGGGGGGCGGCTCGCAAACCCATCTTTCGGCAAGTCGCCGAGGCGCAGGCGGAGGAAGTCTATGCGGCCTGAAACGCTCCAGCACCTTGCGGATGCAAAGTCTGCCGCCGAGGAGCTGCGGCAGGTCGCCGTTGCTGGGTGGCAGCAAGAGCGGATTCTGGCGCTCGCGGTGGAGCGGCTGCTCACGATCATCGGCGAAGCGTTTGTCCGCATGCGAGCGTCCGAACCGGACGTGCTCGACCAGATTACTGACGCGCCGAAGATCATTGGGATGAGAAATGTCCTCGTGCACGGCTACGACGCCCTCGACCCGGCGCGCATTCAAGATGCCATCGCCCTGAGCGTGCCAAAGCTGATAACCGACATTGACGTCTTGCTGACAGGCCACGGCAGGGGCTGAGGGGTTCTTTGCAGGTTGGCCCAAAGTGGCCTGAGTACGGGTGGACCGACGATTCGGCGGGAGCCTCACCCTCCCGGGGCGAAGCAACGGCGGCCGGGAGAACCTGGCCTTTACCCCTGCCCCGCGGGCTGGCAGGAGGCGCGTTCGCGCCCCGCGCAACCTCCCGGCGCTTCCGGATACTCGACCTGGAGTGTGACGTGGTCTATCCCGAACCGGTCATACAGATGCTGGCTTGCCTGCTGCACAAGCACGCAGTCGTGAGGCGGTTCGGCATAGACGAGGTGTGCTGTCAGCGCAGTCTCGGTGGTGCTCATCGCCCAGATGTGGAGGTCGTGAACCTCGACGACACCCGGTAGAGACTCGAGATAGATCTGCACCGCGGCGATGTCAATGCCCGCGGGCACCGCATCCGTGCTCAGGTGCAGCGCTTCGGTCAGCAGCGACCAGGTGCTCCAGAACACCACCCCCGCGACCAGAAGGCTCGTCAGCGGGTCCAGCCACATCTTGCCCGTCAGCAGAACCAGAGTACCTGAGGCCACCACTCCGAGCGACACGGCGGCGTCAGCGGCCATGTGCAGGAACGCTCCACGGATGTTCAGGTCGCGCTTTCGGCCCCCGGCAAACAGCAGGGCCGTGATGCCGTTGACAGCGACTCCGGCGGCAGCCACCCAGATTACAGTCGCTCCCTGAACGGGCTGCGGCGCCTGCAGCCGGTGGATTGCCTCCCAGCAGATTGCGCCCACGGCCACCAGAAGCAGAAGCGCATTGCCGAGAGCCGCCAGAATGGACGTGCTTCTGAGACCGTATGTGTGCCGCTGTGTTGGCGGCCGGCGGGAAAGCAGAACGGCGCCCCACGCCATCGCCAGGCCCAGAACATCACTCAGGTTGTGCCCGGCGTCCGCGAGGAGCGCGAGGGAGCCCGCCAGCAGGCCGAACGCCGCCTCCGCCGCCACGAATGCCAGGTTGAGGCCGACTCCAACAGCGAACGCTCGCCCGTGCCCGTGCTGCTGGTGCGAATGATCTGAATGTGACGCAGCCATGCCGTAACTATACCCAAGTCGTTCTGCCGCCGCAGGGACCGGACATTCGCGAGTCCGGGTCCGGCGCCGCCAGCCGCTGCCTCGGCGCGTCCGTTCTGCGAACTCCCGCACCCGAAGCACGCGAAACAACCCGGTCCGTCGGGGGTTGTGCGAGACCCCCGGGCAGTGGCCTTGTTCCAGCGCACGATGGCACAAGGGGTTGGGAGGGCTGGTGGAGATTGATCAGTTCGATGTTTGACGACGGGTGGCGCAGTGGTGCTTCGGCCCGTTCGTTCCAGAGAACTCCGAACCTAAGCACAGAAAAATGGGAATTGGACGGCAGAGCGAGACTCCTGCCTGGTCCGCACCAGCAGATTCGGCAGGAGCCTCCAAAACCCGGCGCGGATGGCGCCGGCCCCGGCGACGGGAGCCTAAGCTCTGCGCTTCACCAGGCCGCCCAGACACAGCAGGCCGCCAGCAAGCGCAAGCAGCGAAGACGGCTCGGGCACCACTTCCGCAATCCCCGCAAGCATCCAGGAAGCGCCAACGTCATTCCAGCCTCCCGGCTCGTGCTGGTTCATAGCGACGTAGTACTCCTCGCCCATGGTTGGCTCGTCAAGAACCCAGTTGGTGAACGTCACAGGCTCCCCGCTGGCCCACAGGTAATCCACTCCCGACGGTCTGTGGAAACCGATCCAGTAGCTTTCGTCGGTGAACGTGCTGACGAGCCAGTTGTGCTCGTCGCTGTCGTTGACGGTCACCAGGTGCCCGCCCTCCACTGCCGCCGCGGCCTCGGCGTCAACCCAGTTGAGCACTTCCGTCAAGAAGTAGTAGTGGCCGCCGTAGCTGAAGACGTCACCCGCCCACGCTCCGCTGCCGAGAGCCCCAACGAGGGCCACAGCCGCGCATAGCGCAATCAGAGTCGTTCTCATATCCACCTCACCTTCCAACACTTCCCAATGCCAGTCAGGCGTGGCCGCCCCTGGCAAACAACAACCTCTGTATCTGGCCGACGGCGCGCGACGCGCCCAGTCTCGCCGCCAGGGCTGACAGTAACCTGGCGACGCCAGATGACAAGACGATACCACCGGTTCATCCCTTCGTCAAGCACCGTGAGACGCCCGACTTCAGGCTTACCCGCAATATGTTATGGGCTGGCACGCCACGAATCCGTAGTCTGAGGCCCGATTTCGTGGGAACGGCGGTCACGGGCCAAACAGCCGGCGGGATGCCGATCGCAGTTCGCCGGGACCCGGCCACGGATGGCAGATACACGTCCAGCGCCGCCGGCCGCTGCTTCAGCGCGTCCGTTCCGCGAACTCCCGCATCCGAATCACGGCGTGACGGTGTGAAGAGGCGCGGACAACGGTTCGGCGGGATGCCTTACCCTACCGGGGCGGGAAGGGTGCGCACGCGGCGGGCTTCGATTCGGAGGCGGCCTTCGGCGAAGAGCGCGGCGGAGGCGGGGTAGATGCGGTGCTCCTGCTCGAGGACACGCGCGGCGAGGGTGGCGGGAGTGTCATCGTCTTCCACGGGCACGACGGCCTGCATGATGATCGGGCCGGTGTCGTAGCCCTCGTCCACGAAGTGCACCGTGCAGCCCGAGAACTTCGCGCCCGATTCGAGCACGGCCTGGTGCACGCGCTCGCCGTACATCCCCTGCCCGCAGAAGGCTGGAATGAGCGCGGGATGGATGTTCATAATGCGCCCGTCGAGTTCCCGGACGATATCCGGTGACAGCCGCTTGAGGTACCCCGCCAGGCAGACGAGATCGGGCGAGAACGAGCGGATGGCCGCATCCACCGCCGACTGATAGCCCGCGAAGTCGTCCTTTGTGAACGGCACGACGGAAGCCGGAATGCCGGCGGCGGCCGCCCGATCGAGCGCCGGAGACCCGGCGACGGAGCCGATGACCCCGGCGACGCGGCCGTGAATCTGCCCGGACTGGCAGGCGTCAATGATCGCCTGCATATTGCTGCCGCGCCCGTGTCCGCCGGCCAGAATCAGGATGCGGATGGGCGGGCGCGTCACAGGATCTGCACCTCGCGCGCGCCCTTAACGATCTCGCCGATCTGCCAGGCGTTCTCACCGTTCGCGTTGAAAAACTCACAGGCGGCGGGCGCCTGCCCGCGCGACACGACAAGCACCAGCCCGATGCCCATGTTGAACGTCCGGTACATATCGGTGTCGGGCACGTTGCCGCACTTCTGGATCAGGTCGAAAATGGGAGGCGGAGTCCAGCTTCGGCGGTCAATGGCCGCCCGGGCGTCTTCGGGCAGCACGCGCGGGATGTTGTCGTACAGCCCGCCGCCGGTGATGTGCGCGATCACCCGGATAGAGAGATCGTGCTCGATGGCCGCCTGAACGCTGTGAAGGTAGCTGCGGTGCGGCATCAAGAGCGCATCGCCCACGCTCTGGCCGAGTTCCGGCACGTAGGAGTCCGGCTGCAGCTCGCCTTTTTCGAACAGCGCGGCGCGGGCCAGCGAGAACCCGTTCGTGTGCAGCCCGCTGGACGCGAGCCCGATGAGCGCGTCCCCGGCCTGAACGCTCGACGGCTGCAGGATCTTCGCGCGATCCACGACGCCGACGATGCACCCGGCGAAGTCGCTCTCGCCCGCGACATAGATGCCCGGCAATTCCGCCGTCTCGCCCCCGATGAGAGCGCACCCGTTCTCGATGCACGCCTCGGCCGCGCCGGAGACCATCTCCGCGGCGGCTTCGGGTTCGAGCTTGCCCGACGCATAGTAATCGAGGAAGAACAGGGGCTTCGCGCCGGTGACGAGGATATCGTTGACGCAGTGGTTTACGAGATCGCGCCCCACCCCTTCGTAGCGCTTCAGAGCACAGGCGACGCTGATCTTGGTGCCGACGCTGTCTATGCTGGAGACGAGGCAGGGCTCGTCGTACCCGGCGAAGCCCGCGCTGAACAGCCCGGCGAACGAGCCGACTCCGGAGATGACCGCCGGGGTGTACGTGCGCCTGACGGCCTCCTTCATCTTCTCCACCGCATCCATCCCGGCGTCAATATCAACGCCAGCGTCGCGGTAGGTCAGTTGATCATCCATAGTTTCACACCTTTCGATGTCAGAGCGAAGGAACCGCCCGCCGAGCCCCGTCAGTCAGCCGCCCCCGCGGCCGCCGGAGCAGACTCCGGGCCCATTTCGAAGACCTCTTTTGTGAGCGTCTCGTCGGGCAGGGCAATCGGATAGCGCCCGTCCAGACACGCCATGCACATGTTGTTGCGATGCAGCCCCACCGCCCGGATGAGCCCGCGCAGGCTGAGATACCCGAGCGTGTCCGCGCCGATCTTTTCGCGGATGGCGTCCACGTCCATGTTCGCGGCGATAAGCTGGCTGGTGTTGCCGGTGTCTATTCCGTAGAAGCAGGGGTAGCGGTAGGGAGGCGCGGTGATGCGCACATGCACCTCCGCCGCGCCGGCCTCCTTGAGCATCCGCACTGTGGCGGCGGTTGTCGTTCCGCGGACGATGGTATCGTCCACCATCACCACCCGCTTGCCCGCAAGGTTCTCGCGCAGGGGCGTCAGTTTCATCCGGACGCCAAGCTCGCGCATGCGCTGGTCGGGGTTGATGAACGTCCGGTGGATGTAGCGGTTCTTGATGACCCCTTCGCCGTACTTGGTGCCGGACGCCTGCGCAAAGCCGATGGCGGCGGGCGTGCCGGTATCCGGTATCGGAAAGACGAGATGAGCGCCCGGCGCCGGGTGCTCGAGCGCAAGCTCATGCCCCAGCCGCT
Source organism: Armatimonadota bacterium (assembly GCA_019136435.1). Taxonomy (GTDB): domain Bacteria; phylum Armatimonadota; class UBA5829; order DSUL01; family DSUL01; genus JAGVUD01. The sequence continues at coordinate 11,252 of JAGVUD010000465.1, forward strand.
CGCGCACGGCGTGCACGCTCTTGTCGTACATCTTGGAGTCAGGGCGGGCGAAGTAGATAAACTCGAACACGCAGATGGAATGCCGGGTGCACGGCATTACCTGCCGCGACCGCACCCCCTGATCGTCCACGATGACCAGCTCGCCCGGCTCGATGTCGCGCATATAATGGGCGCCGACGGTGTTCAGCGAGCAGCTTTCGCTGGCAAACACGACATGCCCGCCGTTGAGCCGCCCCATGCACAGCGGCCGCACCCCGTAGCTGTCGCGAAACACATAGAGGGCCTTCGGCGTAAGCATCACGACGGAGTACGCGCCGCGAATGGTCATCATCGCCTGCGCGATGGCCTCTTCGATGTCGTCGAACTCCTGATTGGCGATGAACTGCCCGATGGCCTCGGTGTCGTTGGATGTCTGGAACTGCACCCCGAACATCTCGAGCTGACGGCGGACTTCGACCGCGTTCACCAGCCCGCCGTTATGCGCCACGGCGATGTCGCCCCATTTGGACGGGGTGACGATAGGCTGAGTGTTCAGCAGGTTGTTGGACCCGGTGGTGGAGTAGCGGTTGTGGCCGATGGCCGCGCAGCCCGTGAGCCCGCTGAGGGTGCTCTCATCCTTGAAGACCTGCGTGACCAGGCCCATGTTCTTGTGCACCTTCAAGGTCTCGCCGTCGCGGACGGCAATCCCCGCGCCCTCCTGCCCCCTGTGCTGAAGCGCAAAGAGCCCGAAGTAGGCGATGCGGGCGACGTCCTCGCCGGGGGCCCAGATGGCGAATATCCCGCATTCCTCGTTCAGATGGTCGCTGTCTTCCAGATATCTCATAGGTTATAGGGCGCAACCCGCCGGCCCGCGCGGCCGGCAGACGGGGGTTACGAACGGTCCATTATGCTCCCGATGGAGTTCTGATAGGCCCCGGCCGCGGCGGCGAGGTCCACGTCCACGAGCCGCTCGCCGTTTACGCTGATGCAAAGACGGCTGCCGCCCGTGACGCCGACGCGCGCGGCTTCGATGCCCCGCGCCCGCGCAGTCTCTATTATAGCGGCTGCGGCATCAGCAGAGGCGGTGGCAATGACAAATCCCGCCGGCTCGCCGAAAAGCGCCGCGGCGGGTTCGACCGGCGCATCGAGCGAAACATCGGCGCCCACGCCGCCCGCGATGGCAGATTCGGCCAGGCACACCGCGAGGCCGCCCTCCGCGACATCGTGCGCCGAGCGCATGGCGCCGGATTCGGACAACTCGAGAAGGACGGCGTGAAGAGCGCGCTGCTTGTCTTCGCGCAGATCGGGCAGCCTGCCGTACAGCTCGCCGGAGGCCATCGCCTGAAGCTCAGAGGCGGCCAGGCCTCCCGAGGCATCTTGCGGCCACCCGGCGTGGAGCAGAATGACCGCGTCGCCCTCGCCCTTGAAGCAGTAGCTCACGCGCGTTTCCACGTCGTCGAGCACGCCCAGCATCCCGATGACCGGGGTCGGATGGATGGCGGACTCTGGCGTCTCGTTGTAGAAGCTGACGTTTCCGGATATGACCGGCGTGCCCAACTCTTCGCAGGCGTCGGCGATTCCGCGCACGGCCTCCTTGAACTGCCAGAACGCTTCGGGCTTCTCGGGGTTGCCGAAGTTGAGGCAGTCGGTGACCGCGACGGCTCTGGCTCCGCTGCAGGCGAGGTTTCGCGCGCCTTCGTACACGGCCATCTTCGCGCCCAGATACGGGTCGAGATACACCTGCCTTGCGTTGCAGTCGGTCGTGAGCGCGATGCCCTTGCCGATGCCCCGGATGCGGAGCACGCCCGCGTCCGAGCCCGGGAAAATGGCGGTGCAGGTCTGCACCATGTGGTCGTACTGCTCCCACACCCAGCGCTTGGAAGCGACGGTCGGGCGCGCGAGCAGATTCAGAAGAGCCTGCGAGCAATCGCCGGCGGGCACATCCCCGGCGTCTCTGGAGCGGACGGCGGCGATGTAGGCCGGTTCGTCCGCCTCGAGTTGATAGGTGGGACATTCGTCGGCGAGCGACTTCGCGGGGACTTCGGCGACGACCTCGCCGTGATGCCTGACGCGCACCAGCCCGTCGTCCGTCACATGCCCGATCACGACAGCGTTGAGGCCCCACTTCTTGAAGACCGACGCGACCTCGTCCTCGCGCCCCTTCTGCACGATCGCGAGCATCCGCTCCTGCGACTCGGAGAGCATGATCTCGTAGGGGGTCATGCCGGACTCGCGCTGCGGCACGAGCGCGACGTCAATCTCCATCCCCGTTCCAGCCTTCGCGGCGGTCTCGCAGGTGCTGCAGGTGATGCCCGCGGCGCCCATGTCCTGGATTCCCGCGATGAGGCCCGTCTGCAGAGCTTCGAGCGTCGCCTCGATGAGGAGCTTTTCGGTGAACGGGTCGCCCATCTGCACGTTCGGGCGCTTCGATTCGGAATCGGGCCCGAGTTCGACCGAGGCAAAGGTCGCCCCGTGGATGCCGTCGCGCCCGGTGCGCGAGCCGACGATCATGACCGAGTTGCCCGGCCCGTGGGCGCTGGCGCTGGCGATGCTGTCGAGCTTCACAAGCCCGGCGGACATCGCGTTGACGAGCGGATTTCCGGCGTAGGACTTGTCGAAGCAGACCTCGCCGCCGACCGTCGGGACGCCGACGCAGTTGCCGTAGAAGCCGATTCCCGCGACAACGTGCTCGAACAGAAACCGGACATGGGGGTCGTCGAGGTCGCCGAACCGAAGGGAGTTGAGTGAGGCGATCGGCCGCGCGCCCATCGTGAAGATATCGCGCAGAATCCCGCCGACGCCGGTCGCGGCGCCCTGGAACGGCTCGACGGCGCTCGGGTGGTTGTGGCTTTCGATCTTCATGGCGATGCCGTACCCGTCGCCGATATCCACCACCCCCGCGTTTTCGAGGGCGCCCGAATCGAGCTGTTCGCGGTAACGTTTGAAGAGCCGCAGCACCGGGCGGCTGTACTTGTAGCCGCAATGCTCGCTCCACATGACGGCGTACATTCCGAGTTCGGTGTACGTCGGGTTGCGGCCGAGTATGCCCTTCACCTGCTCGTACTCGCTGTCGCTGAGGCCCATCTCCCGCCAGACTGCGGGGGTAATCTCGGGGTCTGTTACTCTGGTCTGAGACATACGCTGCCTTTCGATAAGCCCTGACCCGCCAGAAGCGAGCGGAGGATGACAAGCCCGTCGGTGGAGCCGAGCACCGGCTCGCAGGCGCGCTCGGGGTGCGGCATCATTCCCGCGACGTTGCCTTCGCGATTGACGATTCCCGCGATGCCGTCCAGCGCGCCGTTCGGGTTGCACGCGCGGTCAATGGCGCCCGCAGGGCTGCAGTAGCGCAGGATGACCTGCCCGTTGCCGTTCAGTTCCTTCAGCGTGGCGTCGTCGCAGTAGTAGTTGCCCTCGCCGTGCGCAATAGGCACCCGCAGCACCTGGCCCTTCGCCCCGGCGCTCGTGAAGCGCGTGCCCGCGTTTTCGATGCGCATGAAGATGTGCTTGCAGACAAATCGGAGGCCTTCGTTGCGCAGCAGCGCTCCGGGCAGCAGGCCGGACTCGCAGAGGATCTGGAACCCGTTGCAGACGCCCATCACCAGCCCGCCGGCGGCGGCATGCTTCTTGACCGCGCCCATAACCGGCGACAGCGCCGCCACCGCGCCGCAGCGCAGATAGTCGCCGTACGAGAACCCGCCCGGCACGATGACGCAGTCGAACCCGGCGAGATCGGTGGACTCGTGCCAGATGTACTCCGTGGGCTGCTCCAGGACATTCAGCGCGGCGAAATACGCGTCCTGGTCGCAGTTCGAGCCCGGAAACTGGATGACGCCGAACTTCAACTAAGCATCCTCCAGATCGAGGCGGAAGTCCTCGGTCACGGGGTTCGCGAGCAGGCGGGCGCACATGTCGGCGACGTTGCTCTCGGAAGCGGCTTCATCGGCAAGGTCAATCTCGATGTACTTGCCCATCCGCACGTTCTCGACGCCCTCGAACCCGATATTCGTGAGCGCCTGCTGCACGACACGCCCCTGGGCGTCCAGCAGGGTCGGCTTCAGTGTTACGTAGATTCTGGCTTTCCTGGACAAACGGTCCTCCCACACGGTCAGTTTTCGGCGACGCTTCAGAGATACGGAGCGGACGGCCAGCGCGTCAGATGCCCATCCGTTCGAAAACAAGGTCAATATGGCTCAAATGGGCCCGGTAGTCGAAGCAGTGGTCCAGATCGGCCTGTGACAGCCGCGCCATCACATCCGCGTCGGACTGGAGGCAATCCCGGAACGACGCCCCCTCCCACGCCCTGGCGGCGTTCCTCTGAACCAGTTTGTACGCTTCGTCTCGAAGCAGCCCGGATTTCACGAGCGCGAGCATGATCTGCTCGCTGACGACCAGCCCGCGCATCTTTTCGAGGTTGGCGAGCATATTCTCGGGATAGACGACCAGCCCGTCCATCACCTTCCGGAAGCTCTGCAAGATGTAATCGAGCGCGATAAAGGCGTCCGGGATGACGATGCGCTCGACGGATGAGTTCGACAGGTCGCGCTCGTGCCATGTGGCGATGTTTTCCAGCGCGGGATACAGGTTGGAGCGAATGACCCGGGCAAGCCCCGACACCTGTTCGGAAAGGCGCGGGTTGCGTTTGTGCGGCATGGCGGACGACCCGCGCTGGCCGGTCTTGAACGCTTCCTGCACTTCGAGAATCTCGGTGCGCTGCAGGTTGCGGATTTCGGTGGCAAACTGCTCGAGCGACGAGGCGCAGATGGCGCAGGCGGCAAGCACGTGCGCGTGGCGGTCGCGCTGCAGAATCTGTGTGGAGACCGGGCTCGGCGTCAGGCCGAGCGCCTGGCAGACGTGCTGCTCGACGCGCGGGTCAACGTTGGCATAGGTGCCGACCGCGCCCGAAACCTTGCCGCAGGAGATCTGCCTGCGCGCCTCGCGGAAGCGCTCGAGGTTGCGCTCCATCTCGGCGATCCAGACGGCGAGTTTGAACCCGAACGTGATCGGCTCGGCATGCACCCCGTGCGTGCGCCCGATCTGCAGCGTATATTTGTGCTCCCGCGCCCGTGCCCGCAGGGCGTCGTTGAGCTGCTGGATATCCTCTTCGATCAGCTCGCACGACTCGCGCATGCGCAGGCTGAGGGCGTTGTCTTCAACGTCGTAGCTGGTGACGCCGAAATGCACCCACTTCGCGTCGTCGCCCACATGCTCCGCGACGTTGCCCACGAACGCCATGAGGTCGTGCTGGGTGGTCTCCTCGATCTGTTCGATGCGCTCGACGCTGAAGCGGGCGTTCTTCCGGAGCCTCTCGACCGCGTCCGCGGGCACGACGCCGATCTTCGACCATCCTTCGCAGATGGCAAGCTCGACATCGAGCCACTTCTGGAACTTGTTGGTTTCGCTCCAGATGGAGCGCATCTTCGGAAGGCTGTAGCGGGTGATCAAGTGCGCGTTCTCCTGCGCCCCAAAGGATGCGGAGCGCGGCGGGAGGGAGCAGGGGAAGTGTGCGGTGATGAGCGGACTCCGGTGTGTGCTGTCCGAAGACAGCCGAAGTCCGGCAGGCTGGCCGAATCCGAAGCAGAGTTCTGCCCTGACTCAGCGCAGAATGTCGCGCCGCTCGGGATCAAGAAAGGCGGGCTCCGATATCCTTTCTGAAATGCTGGTTCTGGAAACGGATGCGCGAGCAGGCTTCGTAGGCCTTCGCGCGCGCATCGGCAAAGGACGCGCCCAGCGCTGTCACGCTGAGAACACGCCCGCCGGAAGTGACGGCTCTCCCGCCGTCCAGCGCCGTTCCCGCCTGAAACACGGAAACGCCATCCATCCCGGACGCTTCATCCACACCCTCGACCGGGAATCCCACCGGGTATTTGCCAGGGTATCCGCCGGAAGCCAGGACGACGCAAACCCCGCAGCCATCATACCACTTCGGCCTCATTTCGTCGAGGCGATTCCGGACGGCCGCGACGAGGATACTGGCGAAATCGGCCTGCAGCATGGGCAGCACAACCTGCGTCTCCGGGTCGCCGAAGCGGCAGTTGTATTCGAGCACTTTGAGCCCGTCAGAGGTCATCATCAGCCCGGCGTACAGGCAGCCGAAGTACGGCGTCCCCTTCGTTCCCATCCACTGCAGGACGGGCATGACGGCCCGCTCGATGGCTTCGCGGTGAAGCTCGGGCGGCATGGCGGGAACCGGGCAGTAGCAGCCCATTCCGCCGGTGTTCGGCCCTTCGTCGTTGTCGTATGCGCGCTTGTGATCCTGCACGGGCGGCATGGCGATGATCTCCTCGCCATTGGCGATCACCATCACGGAGGCTTCCTGTCCCGTCAGACGCTCCTCGATGAGGACGCGGTCGCCGGAGGCGCCGAACGCGCGGTCTATCATGATGGTTCTGAGGGCGGCCTCGGCCTCCGCCGCCGTGGAGCAGACGAAAACGCCCTTGCCAGCCGCCTCGCCGTCGGCCTTGACAACCACCCCGCCCTCACGCTCCACGCGCCGCGCCGCCGCCGCAAGAGCGCTCTCGAACTCCTCGAACGCCTCCCACTCTCCCGTGGGCACTCCCGCCTCGCGCATCACCTGCTTCGCGAAGACCTTGCTTCCCTCGAGCCTTGCCCCCGCGGCGAGCGGCCCGAAGAACGGAATCCCCTCCGCCAGGAACGCGTCGCCCAACCCGTTGATGAGCGGCACTTCCGGGCCACAGACGGCCAGGTCAACGGCGTTCTCCCTGGCCCAGGCGCAGATGGCGGCGCTGTCTTTGACCGACACCGGCACGCAGCGGCCCAGCGACGCCATGCCTGCGTTTCCCGGCATGCAGGTGACCCGGCGCACAAGCGGACTCGCGGCGAGGGCTGAGGCAAGAGCGTGCTCGCGCCCGCCCGAACCGATAACAAGGACATTCAGATCAGATTCGCGCATAGGGATTCCTTCACGCGGGCGGACCGCTAATCAGGCTCCTCCACGTGGTCGGCCATATTCTCGAACGAAGCGTACTTGGGTATGAACGACAGCTTGACGGTCCCCGTGGGGCCGTTGCGCTGCTTGGCGATGATAATCTCGGCCTCTTCGCCCTGCGAGTAGTCCGGCACCTCGAGTTCTTCTTCGGGATGCTCGCGCGCCTCCTTGCGGAGTTCGCGGTTCTTGTAGTACTCGGGGCGGTATATCATCAGGACGACGTCGGCTTCAGCCTCGATCGCGCCCGACTCGCGCAGGTCGGAGAGCATCGGGCGGTTGCCCTCGCGGCGTTCGGTCTGCCGTGAGAGCTGGGAGAGCGCGACGACGGGCACTTTAAGCTCGCGCGCGAGGCTCTTGAGCGAGCGGGAGATTTCGGAGATCTCCTGGTTGCGGTTTTCGACGTTTCGGTGCCAGCGCATGAGCTGCAGGTAATCCACAACGACGAGCGACAGCCCGTGCTCGGCGCGCAGGCGGCGGCACTTGGTGCGCATGGCCATCGCCGAGCAGTCCGGGGAGTCGTCAATGAACAGCGGCGCCTCCCACAGCGAGTTGATGCCCTTCGTGACGCGCATCCAGTCGGTGTCGCCGAGAGCGCCGCGCCTCAATCTGTGCGCATCCACCCTCGCCTGCGAGCAGATCATCCTCTGGACAAGCTGCTCGCGCGACATTTCGAGGCTGAAGATGGCCACGGCTTTCTTCGTTGCCAGGGCGCCGTTGACGGCGATGTTGAGAGCCAGAGCCGTCTTGCCCATGGAAGGCCGCGCGGCGATGATGACAAGATCGCTTGCCTGAAACCCGCTCGTCTTGTCGTCGAGGTCTTCGAAGCCCGTAGGCACGCCTGTCACCGCGCCCGCTGACTCCATCAGCTCTTCCATCCGCACCCAGGCTTCGTTCATAAGCGGAACGAGCGGCGAGAAGTACTGCCCCACCCTGCGCTGCGCCACACGGAAGACGATCTGCTCGGCCTTGTCAACAAGTTCGGTGACATCGCCGTCCTCGGAATAGCCGAGCGCCTGAATCTCGCTCGCGGCGTTGAGCAGCCTGCGCAAGATCGCCTTCTCCTCGACGATGTGCGCGTAGTATTCGACGTTGGCGGCGGTGGGAACATACTCCATCAGCGCCACGACGTACTCGCGCCCCCCGACCTTGTCGAGCAGGTTCTGGGCGCGGAGCTGCTCGCAGACGGTGATCGGGTCGATAGGCTCATCCTTCTCTACCAGCAGGAGGATATGCTCGAAAATGGTCTGGTGCGCCGTCCGGTAGAAGTCGGCGGTCTGCAGTATCTCCGCGGCCTTGTCGCAGGCGGTGCGGTCGAGGAGCATCGAGCCGAGGGTGGACTGCTCGGCTTCAAGATTGTGAGGGGGCGTCTTTGCGAGCGCCTCTAACGATTCCATCGTGCCTACCCCGTGTCTTTTAGCGAGAAACAAGTGCGACGTGACAGAGCATCCCCACGCTGTCGCCGCCCCCGGGCGAACCCCGGTGCGGCCCAGACGCAGGCATGCGTTCCAGCCAGGGAAGAGCGCGCGGCGGCTACGCCGGCGCAGTTGTCAGCAGGCCCCCGGAGCATAGGCGCGCCTCCGGGGCGGGAGCGCGGGATCCCGCTTAACCGGCCTCTTCGGGCGCTACCTCGAGCTTGATCGTGGTCACGACCTCGCGATGGAGGTGGATCGGCACGTCGAACTCGCCTATCGAACGGATCGGCTTGTCCAGATCGATCTTCCGCCGGTCCACGTCCACGCCAAGCTGCTCTTTGACCGCCTCGGCTATATGCTGCGCGGTGATGGAGCCGAACAGCTTCGTCCCGGACCCCGCCCTGTGGCGAATGACGATCTTCGCCCCTTCGAGCTGCCCCGCGGCAACCTTCGCGTTGGCCACGCGATGCTCGCCGAGCCGCACCTCGAGGGCGTGCTGCCGCTCGATGGCCTGAAGGTTGCCCTTCGTCGCCTCGACGGCCAGCTTTCTCGGGAAAAGGAAGTTGCGGGCGTACCCCTCGGCGACATTCGCCACTTCCCCGTGCTTCCCGACATTCGGAACGTCTCTGGTAAGAATAACTTTCATCTCTTGCCTATCCGGAACAGGTCCGCGGGCGGACAGCGCGCTGGCTGCCGTCAGCCTCCCGCCGCGCTAGAACTTGAACTGCACTCCGGCGACAGCCCGATTGCTGCCGCCGATATCTTCGAAGCCCAACCACCCCCCGTACCCCGGAGTCAGGTCTATCAGCCCTTTCACATCCACGCGCGGAGCGTTGGGCCGGTAGAGATCGCCCTGGAGCATCCATTTATCACTTGCCTGCCAATCATACCCGATACCGAGCCTGGATTGGTAGAGGCCGCCGCGAAAAGCATGGCCCGGCTTCAGGATTTTTCCCGCCTGCAGGTTCAGTTTGGTGTTCTCACCCAGATCGTACCCGCCGATGCGCAGGAAGTCGCCGCTTCGCAACTGATGGGTGAAGTTCACATCGGTGCGGAACTTGCCCCGGTCGGAATCGAACAGGAAGTCCACCTTCGGCCCCTTTCCGGAGGGCAGCGGCGGGGGTTTCGGCTGCTCGTCGGCTCGGGATGCCTGCGAACCAACCCCGACGACCTTGCTCACACGCTCGACGATGGCTTTGGCGCCCTCTGTGGTCTCGCGGAGATTGCGGATGCTCTGCTCCAGGTCTTCTTTCATGCCCGGCATTCCGGGCATATCCGTAATCTGCTTTGCGTTGTCGGCCGCCGTCCCGATGTCGGCGGACGCCTGCTTCAGGTTGGCGATGATGGCGCGGAGGTCGCCGCTGCCGGTGCCGCTCAGGAACTCCTCGATGTGCCGGGATGCGACTTCGAGGTTGGCCATGGCGCCCGCCAGGCTGCTGGTGGTCCTGTTCAACTCGTCCCGGTTTTCGGAGGCGACGCCGCGCATGTCGGTGATAAGGCCGAGCCCGGCAACCGACGCCAGGCGGAGGTTGACCGCGGCGGAGGTCAGGTTCTGCTGGAGCGCCTGATCGGACAGCAGTCTGTCCGCCGAGGCGCCTACCTTGTCCAGCCTCTCGAGCACAGACGCGACCTTCGGAAGCAGATCGTCGAGGCTCACCTGCGGCTGGCCGGGCAGCGTCTCGCCGCCGGTCAGCGGGCCCGCGCTCACCGGGCCCGGCACGACTTCGACGTACGGGTCGCCCAGCACCGAGCGCGACGCAAGACGGACACGCGAACCTTTCGGGACCACGACACGGTCGTTGATGCGAAGCTCGATCTCGGCTTTGTTCGAGGAGTTCAGTCGGACATCGGAGACATCGCCGACCCGGACGCCCGCTATCATGACAGGCGTGCCTTTCTCCAGCCCCTGCGCGCTCGGGAAGATGGCTTTCAGAAGGTATGTTCCGGACGCCAGGCGCAGCGACCCGACATACCAGTACGAGAATCCGAGCAGC
>JAGVUD010000166.1 GCA_019136435.1 Armatimonadota bacterium
GAGGGGCCGGCGGGCACCCCGGCTGAGGTTCAGCTTGACTACGTCGGCAGCCTGGAGAACGCGGCGCTGGTCATCTCTCGCCTGCACCGCGGCGAGAAGCGGCTCGTTTTCTGCGACAGCCGTGCCCGTGTTGAGCAGCTTTCGGCTCGCCTCAGAGCGTTGGATGTGAACACATTCGTCTCCCACAGCTCCCTGAGCATCGAGGAGAGGCGTCAGGCGGAAGATGCGTTCAGTGGCGGAACAGACTGCGTCATCGTGGCAACGAGTACTCTCGAACTCGGTGTCGACGTCGGGGACCTGGACCGGGTCATCCAGATCGACGCGCCAGCGACGGTGTCGTCGCTGCTACAGAGGATGGGGCGCACGGGAAGGCGGCCAGGGGCCATGCGGAACTGCCTCCTGCTCGCAACCAGCGACGAGGCTCTGCTGCGGGCGGCGGCCCTGCTAAGCCTGTGGTCCCGCGGGTACGTTGAGCCGGTCATCCCGCCAGTTCAGCCTGTCCACATCCTCGCCCAGCAGATCATGGCCCTGGCGCTTCAGGAGAATGGCATCGGAGCGGAGACCTGGCGGACATGGCTGGCACGCATGCCGGGCTTCGCCAACATCCCCGAACGCGATCAGCACGCCATCGTCCGGCACATGCTCGATACCGACGTGCTTGCGGAAGATCAGGGGCTCATGTGGTTCGGGTGTGCAGGAGAGAAGGCTTTCGGCTACAGGAACTTCATGGAGCTGTGCTCTGTGTTCACCAGCCCGCCTCTCTTCGCGGTTACCCACGGCGACGACGAACTCGGCTCCGTCCACGAGAGCTCATTCCTCCAGACGCCATCCGACGAGGAGTGCATCCTGCTCCTCGGCGGACGGAGCTGGGTCGTGACTCGCCTTGACTGGGTCAGGAAGGTGGCACAGGTGAAGCCCATCGACCTCCCCGGGCGGTCGAGGTGGGTTGGGGGTGCCCCGCTGCTGTCGTACGCCCTGTGCCAGGCGATCCAGAGCGTCCTGGCCTCCCGAGAGCCGTCCGAGCTGTGGTCGCGACGCGCCCGCGACAGGATGGGCGAGCTTTCCCGGCAGTACTGGTGGGTCACGCCAGAGGCGAGCCTCCAGGTGCGGTCAGGTGCAGGGCTCCAGTGGTGGACGTTTGCCGGGACTCTGGCCAACCTGACGCTGGCAAGCAGGATACGGCGTGTGTTGGGGATCCCAGCGAGGGGGGACAGCCTGGTGGTGAGACTGGAAGAGCCACTGACCCCAAGCCTGCTGCGCCAGTTGGCGGAATCCACACAGGAGTGGTCGGGCATCTGGGACGACTCAGACGCCGGCTCGTCCCCACTGGAGTCGCTCAAGTTCTCCACGTGTCTGCCTGCTTCCCTTGCCGCCGCCACCCTCGCCAGGCGCTTCGTTGCAGTGGAGCCGGCGATGACGATTCTCGGGCGGCCGCTGCGGATGGTGTCGCTGTAACCGGCCCCGTCGGCCACTGAGGGGCCAGTAGCCGCGGAAGAGGGTGCGAAAGCCGGACTACCCCGATAGGCGGATCGGGTATCTTGAGAAGCCCTGTGAGGCGCTGACGGGCATGTGAGGCAATCCACCAGTACCGCGCAGAGCGCTTTGCCGTTCTGCTTGCACGGCAGGAGTCATAGGCCAATGGACAGCATGATAGCAGGTCATCTTCACGACTCTCGTCAGCGGAAGAGCAGTATTACCAGGGACAGGCGCGAGGAATTCCACAGCGACAAATCCAGAATAGTCTTCTGCTCCTCTTTCCGACGTATGATGAGGAAGGCTCAGGTCTTCTCTCTTGAATCGAACACGTCGGTGAGAAATCGGCTGACACACTCCCTGGAGGTCGCGGATGTTGGCAAGACCATCGCAAGGAAAGTGGGACAGGCGCTGGAGAATCAGGGCCTATGCACATCTCAGGACACAGAGTGCATGCAGGCTATCGTCGAGAATGCCTGCCTGATCCACGACATAGGCAATCCTCCCTTTGGCCACTTTGGGGAAGCTGCAATAAGAAAATGGTTCAAAAAGGAGGCGCTGCAGTTACTTGAGGATGCGAGGCGTCTAGAGCAGCCTGACATTCAGTGCACTGCCCGACTCCAAGATTTCGACAGCTTCGATGGAAACCCTCAAGGCTTCAGGATCGTGACGAGGCTTCATTCGGATGTTGATATGAACGGCCTCAATCTGACCGATTCCACACTCTTGGCCGCGGTGAAGTACCCAACTACAGGAGAACTTCGTCCCGGAACCCCATTCGGCAACAAGCTCGGTGTGTTCAGCACCGAAACAAAGACGTATGAAACAATCCTGGAACGTTGCGGCATCTCTGCGGGTAGAAGGTACTTTCTGACGTATCTGGTTGAGCTGGCGGATGACATTTGCTACTGTCTGAGTGATATCGCTGACGGCCTTGAGAAGGGAATCGTTTCTGCCGGTGGTTTTACCTCCGAGTTCAGCCGAATCTGCAGAGATAGAGAGATAGAGGCACGCGGTTTCTTGCCGGATAGAGGGATTACTAACTTCTCCTCTCAGGTGTCAGTGTCTGTGGCGCGTAAGCTGATCCAAGAAGCCGTTGATCTACTATGCTCGAACATCCAACCTTATTTGGATGGAACGGCGGACAAAGAGATCTCACAGGTGATAACAAGCGGAAGGGTCCTTGATTGTCTCAAGGCATATGCACAGAAATACATATATACTTCCCCGGAAGTGCAGAAGATTGAGATTGCGGGATCGCAGATCGTCAAAGGACTTCTTGACCACTACGGCATGCTTCTTAGCGTCCCCAAGGCCGAATTCCTCCGGTTCGCAGATGGAGAGGCGCCAAGCAGGCAAGCGCGCCTTGATCTCGAATGGCGAGTATTCAGCCAGTTGTCAAAGCGTATGGTCAAAGTGTATAAGTTCGAGGCAGCTAACGCTGAAGACTGGCATGATGAATGGGTCGCCAGGGCGAGGCTTCTGGTGGACTATGTCTCTGGGCTGACTGATCATTATGCTCTCGAAGTCTACCAGAACTTCATGGGCATTTCACTCGGGTAGATGCCGGAACTGATGCATTGTGAACGTGAGTGGAGCACCAGAGCTGGCCCTCCCGACAGACGGAGACCGGGCTGGGTGCTCCGCGCCAACGCGGTCCATGCGATCGAGTGACGAGCCCATGCGGCAGCGCGCCAGACCGACCATTGCCGAGGAGGTCCGACGGTTCATCGCAACCGGCGCCAGCGATCCGCTCTTCCTGGCCTGGGAGGGCCGGAACGCCTCCGACCTCCGACCGCCGGAAGAGACTGCCCACGGAGCACGCGGAAGACACGGAAGGAGAAGGGGGAAGAGGAGTTAACCACGAAAGGCACGAAAGACACGAACGGGGAGGGAAGGGGAAGAGGGAGTGCGTCAGTGCGTCGGTGGACCGTACGTCGGTGGGGGCGGAGGGGACTACAGGGCCACAGGACCACGGGACTACAGGACTACCGACTGCAGATTACGGACGCACAGACGCACAGACTCTGGACTGCGGATTCCGGACTCCCGGCTCCGGGCTGCCGACCTCTGACCTCTGACCTCTGACCTCGGCCTCGGCGACGCTCGGCGGTCCCAGGGAAGAGCGCGCCACTCGGCTCGTGGCGCCCCACTCGGCGGCGGGAGTGGACGGGGTGGACACCGTGGACAGAGTGGACGATGAGGACGCCGCCGGGACCGGGCCGGGACATGTGCAGGGATGCGCATGCCACTTCCCCTCCGGCGCCGGCGGCGCCGGAGGAGCGCCACTCGGGAGAGTGGCGCCCACCCGGAAGCGACGGGGGCCGCCGGCGCCGGCTCATTCGCTCGATTCGCCCAATTCGCGGTTCGTCTTTCTCGCCGCTCGCCGCCCTCCGGACTCCCGCCCTCGGACCCCGGGGAAAGGGAACGCCCAACGCTGAACGCCCAACGTCCAACGGCGACACTCGACCCCCGACCCTCTTTGGCGCCGGGCGGGCTATGGGGCCACGGCCTGGTGCCAGAGGCGCACCCTGCCGATGCGGCCGGGGAAGCTGCGGTAGGTGCTCGTGGCGCGTTCGCCGATGTGCAGGCCGTTGCGGCGGCTGGGCAGGATGCCGGCCTGGCCTGCGTGGGTTGCCTCGGCGGC
>JAGVUD010000512.1 GCA_019136435.1 Armatimonadota bacterium
GGCTCCGCGCCGAGCGCGCTGAGCACCAGGCCGGTCAGCATCTGCAGCACCACGACAAGAGACGTCGCGGCCATAAAGCCGCCGATGCCCCAGGCGATGTCCGCCAGCGTGTCGCGGCTCTTCCAGCCCAGGTTTCGAAGCGAATACCCCCGCTTTCGCAGAAGGACAGGCGCGAGGCAGAAGATAGCGGCGGCCGTTACGACGTAGTGGACAAGCTCCAGCGTGTTCTCGTGTCCGGGCGCGGCCTTCGAGCCGTACTGCACCGCCGCCGCGATCGCTACCGCCACTGCCAGGAAGACCACGAGATACAGGGCGAACGTTTGCCACATCGCGCCCGAATACCCCGGCGCCTGCGCTTCGAGCGTTCGCGCGCCCGTGCCGGACGCCCGGCCTGCCTGCCTGCGGCGCGACACCGAGTAAAGCATCCACGCCGACGCCCCTCCGAGCATTACTGCCAGAAGCGCAACGGACGAAGCCGCCATCTTGATCTGCGCTGACAGCGCGTTCTCTTTCAACTGCTCGCGGCAGTGCGCGGCCGCGGCCGTGGAGCCGTGACGCTGTAAGACATCCCCCGCGGCCAGAAGGGCCGCCGGACCCAGGTCGGCGGACAGCATCTCCCGCGCTTCGGCCTGGGTCCACTCACCGATGTCCCTGCCCAGAATCCGCGCTATCCGAATGTTCCGGGCGTTCTTCGACTCCCGGGCAAGCTCCTCCGCCAGCGCAAGAGTCCGGCCCGGAGCCTCGCCGTAGTAGCGGGCAAGGAGCAGAAAACGAAGGGCGTCGGCCAGCGACCTGTCCTGCCGCGCCGAGAGTTTCAGCTCATTCAGTGTGTCCTTCAGGGCCGCGGGCGCCTCGCCGGACTGTCGCGTAACAGGGGGCTGCGTCCCGATGGCGAGCGCGATCTTCAGATCGGTCACGGGGACGGAAAGGGCGGCGGAGGCATTCTCCACCTGCCGGCGCGCCGCGCCGACGTTCTGGGCGATGACCATGCCGCACAGAAGCAGCGCGACAAGCGCTTTTGTCAGCGCGTTCGAAGCGCGGCGCTCGGGCGGGCTGTCTGCGGGCGTGTCTTCTGGAAAGACGAGCGTGCTCCTCTAGCCGGCCGCTTCGTGCGCCGCGGGCTGCTCATCGGAGTCATCGGCTGCCTCCGGGCGCTGACCCTCGGGCCGGACGCTCTCTATTTCGATCACTTCCTGCCACCGGCGGCCCTGGATCCAGTCGCCGAGGTCCCGCGCGGCCGAACGGAGGCTGTCCACAAACGCCGCCCTGCGTTCGGACAGGCGCCGGGTCTCGTGCATCAGCTCCTGGTTTTCGCGGACGGCGCGCTCAGTGATTTCGCGCGCGTGCTGTTCCGCCTCACGCACAATCGTGTCCGCGTCCCTGTGCGCCGCCGCGCGCACCTCGTCCGCCGAGCGCTGGGCAAGCAGAATGGCGTTGTTGAGCGTGTCCTCCATCTCCTTGTAGCGGGCAACCTCGCCGTGCATTTTGTCAATCTGGTCTTCCAGCCTTGCCCGCTCTCGCGCGGCCGTCTCCAGTTCGGAGGCGACGTCGCGCATCAGGTCATCCACCTCCGAGGGCCGGTAGCCCCTGAAGGATCGCGAGAACTTCTTGTTCGAAACGTCAATCGCAGTTGTCTTCATGGGTGTCCCTCCGGACCGGTCAATCAACCGCGCGGCGCGCTCAGAGCCCCACCGGCGCGGGCGCCCGAACCAGGGCCTGCGCCAGCAGTCTGATAAGAATCTGCAGCGCCACGAGCGCGACGATGGGCGTGAAGTCTATGTACCCCGTCTTCTCAGGCGGCAGAATCATCCGGATCGGCCGCAGCACCGGCTCGGTCAGCCGATTCAGAATCTGCACAATCGGGTGATATCGCGGGACCGACGGAATCCAGGTGACCACCGCCGCCGCGATGATTATCCAGCGGTAGATGTCCAGCACTTGTATGATCAGAACGATGGCGGATGTCATTTGCCCATCTCGGCCGAGCGCGCCGCCGCCGCCTGCACGGCGCTGATGACCGCGGCCCTCAGCCCCTTGCGCTCGAGCTCGGCGCATCCGGCGATCGTGGTGCCCGCGGGGCTGGTGACCTGGTCCCGGAGCACCGCCGGGTGCCTGCCCGTCTTAAGCACCATCTGCGCCGCGCCCGCGACAGTCTGAGCCGCCAGCGCAATGGCCGCTTCGCGCGTCAGTCCCACGCTCACCCCCGCGTCGGCAAGCGCCTCGATGAATGTGTAAACGAAGGCGGGCCCGCTTCCCGAAAGCCCCGTGACCGCGTCCAGCAGCTTCTCGTCAACGACAACCGCCAAACCCACCGACTCGAACAGCCCGGCGGCGGTATCGCGCTGCCGCTGGTTCACGCTCTTCCCCAGTGCGAGCGCCGAAGCGCCCATGCCGACCTGCGCGGGAGTGTTGGGCATAACGCGAATCACGCCGACCCCTTCGCGCAGGCAGGCCTGCATGCGCTCGAGCCTGACCCCGGCCGCGATGCTGATGACCAGCTTGCCCGGCTCGATCACTTCGGCCATCTCTTTGAGCAGGGACTCGACCATGGCGGGCTTGACGCAGATGATAATTGCTTCGGCGAATGCCGCCGCGTCCCGCGCCGATGCCGCGGCCGCGATGCCGGTCGCCGTGGATGTTTCGCTTAGACGTCTGCTGTCCGGATCGAAGATGACCACATCTTCAGGCGCCCGGAAACCCGACGACACGACACCCTTCGCAAGCGCGCTGCCCATCGCCCCGACGCCCAGGAATGCCAGTTTCATAGTCAGCCTGCCGTTCCGCGCGAAGTCGCGCTCAAAGCCCTGGTACGCAGCCTCAGTTGCCCGGGAACAGCGGTCTGTGGCGCTGTGACGACTCCGCGACCTCGATGATCACGTTGGCCGGGGTAAAGAAGTAGACCTTGTCGCCGACCCTCTCCACCGATCCGTCCAGCGCGTAGGTGACCCCGTTGAGGAAGTCAATAATGCGCCCGGCCATCTCGGGGGCTGCCTTGTCGATGTTGACGACCTGCGGGTGGCCTTCCTTCAGCCCGTCAGCCACCTGGCGCGCGGTGTCGAACGTCTCGGCCGCGTGCCAGATCGAAACGCGGCTGCGGCGCGCCGAATGAAGCCGCAGAGGAATGCCCTTCCGCCTGTCGGCCTGGAAGTCGTCCTCTTCCTCTTCTTCGGGCACGAGGTTGACGCGGTCCTTCAGCCAGCCCCACAGGCCCCTTGTCTCATCAGCGTCGTGCTGAGCTCTGTCATCCATGATCTGATCATCTCCCAAGTCGCGCAAACAGACTGTGTTGGGCGCCAGACGCGCGCAACCGCTGGCGCCGTCCGGCAGCCGTACGTATGGGCGAGTATGCGGCGAAGCCTTCAAACCGATCCCGGTCTTGCGCCGGGTTGTGTCNNNGTGCTTTGCTGCGGCAGGCACCGATAGGGGGCGGAACCCGCCGCTGGCACTTCTATAATATCACCTGGAACCGGCAGAGTGAAGGCCTGCGGTCTCTTGCGCTCGCCCTTTTTGGGATTTTCGGCATTTATGCCGCCAGACGCGAGCCAAATATCGCCGTTCCGACCCTCACCATCGTCGCGCCTTCCTCGATTGCCGCCTCGAAGTCCCCGGACATCCCCATCGAAAGCACCTGGCGCCGCTCTTCCGGAAGCATTTCGAACATCTCGCGGAGTTCCCTGAAGTACGGCCGTACCTGGTCCGGATCGTCCAGAAACGGCGGGATGGCCATAAGCCCTTTCAGCGCAAGCCCCGGGAGCGCGGCGGCCTCCGCGGCCAGACTCAGCGCTTCGCATTTCGCGACTCCGGTCTTCGCCTCTTCGCCGCTGATGTTCACTTCGATGAGCACTTCCAGCCGCTTGCCCGCCGCTACGGCGGCGTCGCTCAGCTTGCGCGCCAGCCGCGGCGAGTCCACCGACTGGACCATGTCGAACAGGAGGGCTGCCCTTGACGCCTTGTTCGTCTGCAGGTGGCCGATCATGTGCCAGCGCGCCGCACGCCCCAGCGTCTCGATCTTAGTCTGAGCTTCCTGGACGTAGTTCTCGCCCAGATCGCCTGCTCCGGCCCTCACAGCAAGCTCCACAAACTCCGGGGCGACCGTCTTCGAGACGGCGATCAGGGTGACCTCGTCCGGCAGCCTTCCGCACCGCCCGCATGCCCGTTCTATGCGCTCTCGCACTCGCTCGATATTTGCGCGTATCCTTGTGTAATCCTGCGCTGTGACCAGTTCCGCTGTCTGTCCTTCCTGATAGTGGGCACGATTATAGCCGAGCGGCCTCTTCCTAGCAAGAAGAAGGCGGCCAGAAACCACCCTCTGGTATAATCCCGCGATACTGCAAAACACCATTCTCGAGGAGAGTGTATGCCCACATACGTATATGAGTGCACGGCGTGCTCCGAGCAGACGGAGCTGGTTCAAAAAGTGACGGACGCCCCACTCGAAACCTGCCCCCAGTGCGGCGGCAGGGTCCGCAAAGTGCTTTTCCCTGTCGGTATCGTCTTCAAGGGTTCGGGCTTTCACGTGAACGACTATGCGAAGCCCGGACGGAAGGCCGCGGAGTCGTCCGCTGAAAGCAAGCCCGTCGCTTCGCCGGACAAGAAGGAGACTGCGGCCGGCAAGAGCTAGACGCCGCGCAATCCGCCGTACGTGAAAGCGGCCAGGCTCCCGGCCTGGCCGCAGTCCTGTTTCTCCTGACTTCGTTCCGCTAGTCGGCCTGGGCGTTCCCGGCCAGTCTGCTCAACCGCACCTGGTGCGTGCGCGGGTCGGCAGTTAGCCTGAGGCCCATCGCCCTGGCGACCTCGATTGCGCTCAGGTGGATGCGTCCCGCGGTCAGCGTCACGCGCGCGTCCCCAATCTGCCTGCCGTCCACCGCCGCGGTTCCGGCGCGGACGTCAACCATCAGTTTGTGCCCGCCCAGCCACACCGTGGCCGTCTTTCCGAAATGGTCCCACGAGACGCTGCCGCCGAGATGCTCCATCGCCATTCTGAGCGTAATCATCGCTGGCCCGCGAACACCGGACAGCGCCTGCTCTGTGTACGTAACGGTCTCGCCCGTGGATGTCTCGCTCACGGCGGCAGTCCGCGCGCCGGCGGATGCCGGCGCCAGAGCGACGCGCACGGGCGCGGCAGGCCGCGCAACAACGTCCGCAGCCTCGGCTTTCGGGCTGGCGCCGGGCCAGGCCGTCTCGGCTTTCGCTTCGGGCTGGATGCCGGCCGCGGACGAAGCGGGCGGCGCGGCCGGTTCGGGAACTTCCTCTTCGACGGCCGGTGCGGGCCGCGCCATCAGGCCGTCCCCGGCGGGTGCCGGTGAGGCAGGCGGCAGGGATGCCATCAGAACCTTTCCGGCGACCGCCGCGTGCGGCGTCCCGGCGTTCGGTTCAACAAGAGTCTTTGGCGGCAGCGGCCGCACCTGATCCACGGTCGCGGCGCTGTTCGGCTTCACCGCCGGCGTCGTAATCAGAGGCGGCCGGCTGAGACGCGGGTCTTCCACAGCCCGCGCCATCTGGCCCTGCCATTTCGTCTCGGGCTTCACCGCGGGCGCTGCCGCGACGGGCGACGCCGCCGGTGCGGCAGGCGTGGCGGGTTCAGGCGCCCCGGCAGGTGTCCGCGGACGCGCCGTGATGTCGCTCTCCACCGCGCGGGCGTCCGCCTCAGCACCGGCAAACTCGGGCTCCGATGCTGCTGTCTCGTCCGGCGGCAGGCTCGATGCCGTCTCCACCGCCTCGCCGGTGTCTGCCGGCGCAGAGGCTTCGGGGGCTGTTGCCTCTGCTGCCGCCGGAACGGACGGCGCCTCGGCGCTCACCGCCTCAACCGACGGCGTCACGGAGACCTCCATCTGCACCGAATGCGGGGCGGGCAGGCTGGCCATTCTCGTCGCGGCCTGTCCCGATGACGGGTCTGGCAACTCCGATGCCGGGGCCTTCGCGACAGCAACCGGCTCGTCGGAGGGCGCTGTCTTCACAGAAGGCGCCGCCGCGGGCTGCTGCTCCGGAATCTGAACGGCCGGAGCCGGCCTCGATGCAGACGAATCCTGCCGCGGTTCACTCGTCACGGCCGAGGGCTGGATCGCAGCGGCAGTTGCCGGTTCCGAAGCTCGCGCCGCCACGGCGCTGCCGTTGTCCGGCTGACTCGCCGATGCGCTCGCCGGGATTGCCCGGGTCTCTTGCGGCCGCTCGATTGACTTCGTGGACGCCGGCCCGGCGGCCGCCGTGCTCGACGCCTCGCGCACGGCTGACGCTATCGTGCCCGCGTTCTCCACCGTAATCCGGATCGCGTACGTCGCGAGAAGATTCTGGCTCGCGTCGCGGACCTGGGCCTCCACCGCGTGTGGCCCGTCGGACAACCCGGCCGTGTCCAGGGAAAACTCGAAGGGTGGGCGGTTGCTGACCAGCTTCAGGGTCTTGTCCACATACACCGACAGAAAGACGCCCTGTCCCAGGTTCGCCGACGGGTTCACCGCCACCTGTCGCCTGCCCGAAACGCGCTCGCCATCGCGCAGATTGCTGAACTGGATGACCGAGGAGCCTTTGGCAGGCGGCGTCACCGCCGCTTCGCCGTGGTTCTGAACCTGCACCTTCTGATAGCACTTGCCGGCGAGCTTGCTGCCGCTGTAGAAGTAGAGCGAGAGCCCGTGGGGCCCGTCCTCGAACGCCGTCGTGTCCCACAGAATGGAGACCACCCCGCTTGCCTGAGGCGCGTCGAGGCCCTTCAGCCCGTACTCCGTGCCGTCCACCGAGAGCACAACGCGCGTCACGGGCGTCTTCGCGCTGGCCTCGAATCCGGCCGATACCTCGACGGTCCCGCTGACGACAGCGCTCGACTGCGGCGACAGGAGCCGCGCATATCCGGCGAGGGCAGGGGCCCCTCCGTACCCGAGCACGATCGTAACAATCAGAAGAGAAGCAACTATTCGTCTGGTTTGCATGGTGTATCCGGGGCCAAGCCGGCCGCGGCTGCCGGCCCTCCTCGAGCCCCGGAACAGCATACCAATCCGCGCCTCCCCTGTCAATGGTTTTGGGCTTACCGGTTGTGCTTCATTCGACGTCATGCGCCCGGCTCGGGAAAAAGCCTCTCGAGGATGGCGACGTACTCGAACACGTCCAGCACCGGCTGCACGTCCATCTCCCGCTTCTGAACGAACTCCGAGAGCGCCACCCACCGCTCATGCGCCTCAGCGTTTTGTCCGCGCGCCCTCAGCGCCAGCGCCCGCGCCAGTTGAGCAGCCATGTCCGCATGGATGTCCAGGTAGCGCCACGCCTGCGCGAGGTTCGGATCGTCGCAGCCCAGATTGCGCTGGATCACCGGCCGGAACCGCTCGATAGCATCCGGGATGCTGTCAAACTTTGCGGCCGATTCTTCGCTAACGCTGTCCTTTTCGCCTCTCAGATACGGCGGGTCGAACAGAGCAGACAGCGTCGCCATATACGCGCGGGTGGCCTTCCCGTCCGGCCCGAATGCCGCGCCGAAGAAGTCATCCGCGAACGCGTCAAAGTCCGTCGTCCGGTCCCA
>JAGVUD010000509.1 GCA_019136435.1 Armatimonadota bacterium
GTTCACCCGTGCGCCCATTTTCAGGTCGAAGGGATTGAAAGTCTGCAGGTAATAGGCGCACGTGGCCCCTTCCCCGCCGGGGTTCGTAATCACGTCAAAACTGGTAATGTAAACCAGGCTGTCCACCGCCTTCATGCTGTGAACATTGTCCAATCCCGGGTTAAAGTAACGCACCACATCGTCCTCGGCCAAGTCAATGACGGCGAGCATCTCACGGACGGCACCGTCATCCCAGAACCATCCGGTAGCGGTACGCGTGCCGCGCAGTACAAGATAATCGCCCGCAAGAAAAGCCGCATCTCCCGAGTTGTAGTACCAGGGATAGTACGCCATATCTTTCGCGGCGGCAACGTCGACGCCCTCGGCCACGGGCATCACACCGCCTCCCCACCACCAGCCGCCCCACCAGGGCTCAATATTGGCCGTCCACTCCGCCGACAATACCGGTGCCGCAGGGTCGCTGAAATCTACCAGGAAGGCCTTATAATAGGCGCGGTATTCAGGCTCATATTGATACACCGGGGCCACCAGCGCCACGCTGTTGTTCCAGGCAAAGGCCTCGGATACGCCCGCGGCCGGCAGGACGATGGACCCCGCCTCGGTGCCCGCTTCATAATCTTTTGCCCGCAAAACGGTGTCGCCGCTGTCATACCGCACGACGACCTCGGCATTCCAACCGTTGCCGAGGCGCAGCACATCCACCACATTCTCGGCCAGGGCGAGGGAATTTTCCACCTGCGGGGCGGACAGGTCGCCGGCATCGATCACCGCGAGTTGTTCCTGGGTCACCGCATAGTATAGACCGCCATACTCCAAGGAACGGACGACGCTGCCCTGCACGTCCACAAATCCCTGGACGGCAAGATCGTTGGCCGTATAGGAAACGAACTGCAGCCGGTCATAGCCCGCGCAGGAGTCCTGGTTCCACCCGGTGAAGGGAACGAGGATCATATCGTCGAGCACCGTCAGGGACTTCACATCCGAATAGGCGGAGGACCAGGACCAGCCGTCACCGAAACTGACATAGTCGAGGCGCTGCGGCGCGGCGGGATTACTCACATCGAACAGGCTCACCATGACACGGCGCCCGTCCTGGTCATCCACACCCAAGGCGATAAGTCGGTCGCCCCTGGGCTCGATATGGGTGGACCAACCGGGAATGGTCAGTTCGCCGACCACCGCCGGCGCCGTGGGATCGCTCAGGTCGAGCACAAACAGCGGGTCTACCGTGAAATACGTCACCACGTAGGCGCGGGGACCGTCAAAGCGCGTGGCGAAGAGACTCTCTCCCGATGCGTTTTCCAGCGCAACCTGTCCCAGCCGGGTCATGACGTCGGGATTTGTAATGTCAAAGGTGGTCACCAGGGTTTGCCGGTCCGGCTGCCAGGTATTCGTGACAACGCGCAAGGCGCCGTTCCAGGCGTCCATCTTGAAACGGTCCGCCATGTACCCAGGCGCTACTGCCGTGCCACGGACCGCAATGTGCCCCTCCGGGTCGGCAATGTCAATGTAGGTGATCAGGCTGTTGTTCCCGTCGTAGTCGTTGGATACAGAAAAGATTGCGTAATTGGTGGCCTGGATCAGGTTGCCGTATCCGTCAAAGGAAACCGTGTCCACCTGGTGGATGTTCGCGGGATCGGCAATGTTGATGCTGACGGCTCCTGTGGAACCATAGGACTTTCGCGCCGTCTCAGTGGAAACCACGCCGCCGTCGCAGCACTCATACCAGGAGTATTCGCTGCACACGGCGTAAATGACATTGCCCACCAGTCGACTGTCCACAAGATCGCCTTCAAAACTGAAGGCGCCGCGGGTCACAACCGCAGCAGGGTCCGACACGTCCATGACATAGAGTTTCGAGCCGTAGTCGACCTTGATAAGGCCGTCCTCCTCGGTGATATCCCGGGCGTAGCTGACCAGCACATAGGCATTCGTCCCCTCGAGGTACAGGTCGCGGGGATACCCGTAGGTGGGGGTCTGGGACAACACGGCTTCCCCGGCAAGATCAACGATAGTGAGGCCCCGGTACTGGTTCAGCACATAGAGCAGGTCGCCGGCCTGGCGGATCACATCCGGCTCCACCAGTTCCCGTTCGGTCCCCTCGTTTCCGTCTCCGGGGGTCTCACTATCAACTAGGGCCCCGAATCCGTCGTCGGCGACCTGACGCCCATTGACATTTGTGTTGGCACTGGTAAAGAGTGGGTCGTCCCCGCAGAACCACGGGCATCCCGCAAGCAGGACAAGGCAGCAAAGTATCGTCAGCGTTCGAATAGTCGCGATTTTCATGATAGGAATCTCCGCGCCGCGCGTTCGGAAGACTGAGGTCCTCTACAGAAGATGCTCATCTCCACAAGGGGTGTAAAGAAATCATCTCGAAGCATTTAACTATCCGATAGAAATATGCTTATTACCCAAATTCGAAGTATCACTACACACCTACTATACACCCTTCGGGACGGAATGTGACAGGATTTTATTTGAACTGGATGGCGAAGAGATCCGCGTCTTTCATCTGAAAGGACAGGCGTACGGGGACGCCCGCAAAAGCGCTGACATCAGCGTTGCCGGACCATTTTACCGGCAGGTCCACCATGTTCCCGATGATTTCGGCCGATTCTTCCCAGCCATGCCCGGGAATGGGGCTGCCGTCCGCGTTCAGCAGGGCCGCGCGAAGTGAACCGGCGGCGGAGGTGCTGAAGTTGATGAAGAGCGAGGCGCCCGTGAAAAGGAGGGGCTTCGTGGTAAAGACGCCACCGTCATAACCTGCGCGTACACTGGCGAAGCCGTCCGGCCGCAGGCTGTACCGGTCGAGCCGGGCCGTAGGCTGGCCATAGTTGCGCTGTACATAGAAAGACATTTCCTTTTCGCCCGTGGGCACGATCCCCCAGGCGGGGTAGTTTGTACGGGAGGTCCAGTTTTCCAGCCCGATTCCCGGACGGACAAAGCCTTCCATGAACGTCCGGTCATAGACATTGCCCCCGCGACTGGTCATGAGGACGTTGTCGGAGCAATCCTTGTAATAATCGCCCTCGATGCCCAATTGCCGCGCGTCTTCCTCGGAGACCACACGCCGACCGGGCATGAACCGGGCCGCCAGGGAGATGTAGATGTGAGGGGCGCGGAGGCCATCGGGCGGAACTATGTGTTTTCCCGAAAACCCAACCCGGCCTTTCTCGCTTATGAGTCCTTTGACCCGGAGCAGGTGCGCAACGACCTGCTCCATACGTGCACGGTGTGTGAAAAGTACGGGTGTCCCCTCGAGTTGATTCTCAAGGATATCAGCACCGTCCGCTACCATCCGGAACGGCTCGGGCAATGGGCGGAAATTGCCATGGAGGTCACGCAGCGATAGCCTGAATGTGGTGCGTGGCGAGGGGTGGTTTCGAGTACGAGTAGGAGTACGAGTAGGAGGCGGGTAGGAGCAGGATATTGTTCCCGGGGAGCGGTCCCATTCACACGAAAAAGAGATGCGAAGCGATCCCGTCGTCTCGAACGGAATCGCTTCGCAATTATCGCGTCGCAATGGCTATGGCGGTGAGGAACAGGGGCACTATTCCATCACGGCTACGCCGCTGTATCCAAGGGGGATATAGGCCTTATTGGCGCCGAAACGTATCTTGTAAGGATAGGACATCGTAGGTTCCAGGGCTGCCAGTACAGGCGGCGTTTGGCTGAAATCGTAGCGGGCAATAGACGATCCCGCCACGGTCAAATACACCTGCTGGTTTCTTGCGCCGAGCAATGCGCACCAGTCGGCGCTGACCGGGTGCGTCTCTCCCAGTTCGAACGTACCTTCTCCGGAAAGAGCGTAGCGACCGATCTTGTAATACTCCGTGGCCGTTTCCTCTTTTGCCGCGACAGGTTCCGCGCCGCCGCTGCCCGGCTCCGAATCCACCACGTCGTCAACGGCATAATAGATACCGCTGTATTTCATTCCGGCGAAGAAGATGTCCGCGCCGTTCGCGGCAAAGCTCCAGTAACCTTCTTCCAGGTCGGCCGTATCCACCAGTGTGGCGTTGTCGTCGGAGATGGTCACGGACCGCAGCAGGGTATCGGCCCCGCCCTCTTCGTTATATTGCTGGTCTTC
>JAGVUD010000273.1 GCA_019136435.1 Armatimonadota bacterium
TTGAAGAACACCGGAGAACGCCCCGCATGGCGCTCGAGCACCTCCTTCAGCAGCAGAAGCCGGTGCCTGCTGCTGCTGTCGAGACGGATGGTGATAGCCGACCCCGCATCGAGCATTTCGGACGCGGATGCCGTGACCGGCGCTTCTTCGCTGGCGCCTCCGGCTTCGGTCAGCGCGGACATGCTCTCGCAGATCAACTCCGCCGGCCCCTTGTCGTCCGGGTCGGCGCTGCTGTCGGCATGCTGCACCTTGCCCGTCACGATTACGAGGGCATCACGGCGCACCAGGTCGCCCGAGGCGGCGAACACCCGCGGGAAGACCGTTACGCGAGTTACACCCGTGAGGTCTTCGATGGTCAGGAACGCCATCTTGTCACCCTTCTTGGTGATGAGATGTTTCACGGATGTGATCACGCCTCCGATGGTGCAGATGGCGCCGTCTTCAAGCTCGTTCGTCGAAACGACAGTCGCGTCCGTGCGGGCCTTCAGCGCCCGTGCGTGCTCGTTGAGGGGGTGGTCGCTGACGTAGAGCCCGAGCAGGTCGCGCTCGAAGGCCAGGCACTCCGCCCGCTCGTACTCGCCGGTGTCGGGGATGTCAATGGACGGCGCGGAGCCAAGATCGTCGGCCGCATTGTCGAACAGCCCGATCTGCTTCGATCTGGCGCTTCGCGATGATCGCGCGGCGCGCGCGACGATGCTCTCGGCGCTTGTCGCGAGCGCCTTGCGGCACGGATGAAGCCCGGCCAGCGCCCCCACCTTCGCCAGACACTCGAAGGCGGAACGGTTGAAGCCCGCTATCTTCGCCGCCCTGAGGACGAAATCGGCCACGGACTTGAACGAACCGTTCTGCCTGCGCTCTTCAACCAGCGCCTCCACCAGACCCCGCCCGCAGTTCTTGATCGCGCTAAGCCCAAAGCGGATGGACTTGCTGTCCGCGGCGATCGTGAAGTCCGCATCCGACTGGTTGATGTCCGGCGGCAGCACCTCGATGCCAAGCCTGCGCGCCTCCTCGATGTAGAGTGCGACCTTCTCCTGGTTCTCAGCGTGACAGTCGAGAAGCGCCGTGAGATACTCGACCGGGTAGTTCGCCTTGAGATACGCCGTCTGGTAGGCAACCGTCCCGTAGCAGACCGCGTGCGCCTTGTTGAACGCGTACCCCGCGAACGGCTCGATCAGGTCGAATATCTTGGAAGCGACGCTCTCCTTGACGCCGTTCTTGCTCGCGCCCTCGACGAAGTTCTGCCGCTCCTCGGCCATCTTGACCGGGTCCTTCTTGCCCATCGCACGGCGCAGGATGTCGGCGTGGCCGAGCGAGAACCCAGCGACGGCCTGCACAATCTGCAGCACCTGGTCCTGATAAACAATGACCCCGTAGGTCTCCTTCAGGATCGGCTCCAGCCGCTCGTGGACGTATTCGATTTTGGAGCGGCCGAACTTGCTGGCGATGTAGCGCGGGATGTGCGCCATCGGGCCGGGACGGTAGAGGGCGACCATTGCGGCGAGCTCGGAAACGCTCTGCGGCTTCAGGTCCTTGATATTGCGGCGCATGCCGGCGCTTTCGAGCTGGAACAGCCCTGTCGTCTCGGCGCGGCTCAGAAGCTCGAAGGCGGCCGCGTCGTCCATCGGCAGCCTGTCCAGCTCGATAGTAACGTCGCGGTTCTCCTTCACGAGATCAATGCACTTCTGGATGATGGAGAGGTTGATGAGGCCCAGGAAGTCCATCTTCAGCAGGCCGATCTTGCCCACGACATCCATGTCGTACTGGGTCACCAGCGCGCCGTCAGCAGACCGCTGCAGCGGGACATGCTCGACAAGCGGCTCCTGCGCGACGATGACCCCAGCCGCGTGCGTTGACGAATGCCGCGAGATCCCCTCCAGCTTCCTCGCCATATCAATCAGAGCCCGAAGCGAAGCGTCGCTGTCGTAGACCGTCCTCAGGTCGGGGTTCGCCTTCAGCGCCTCGGAGATCGTGGTGCCTATGGGCATCGTGGGAATCATCTTCGCGACACGATCCACTTCTGAGAGCGGGATCTCCATGGCGCGGCCGGCGTCGCGGATGGCGGCGCGGGCGGCGAGGGTCCCGAAAGTCACGATCTGCGCGACATGATCCTCGCCGTACTTGCGCGAGACGTATTCGATCACTTCGCCGCGCCGGTCGTCCTGAAAGTCGAAGTCCACATCCGGCATCTGCTTGCGTTCGGGGTTCAGGAAGCGCTCGAACGTGAGCCTGTGGAAGATCGGGTCAACGCTGGTGATGCCAAGGCAGTAGCAGACGAGCGACCCCGCCGCCGACCCGCGCACCCCCGCCAGGATGCGGCTCTCGCGGGCGAACGTCGCGAAGTCCTGCACGATAAGAAGATACTTCGCGAACCCGCACTCGATGATGGTTCGCAGCTCATACTCCATCCGCTCGCGGATTTCGGCGGAGGCGTTGGGGTAGCGGACATCCAGCCCCGCCCAGGCCTGCTGCGTGAGATACTCCTCCGGGTCGAGGCCGCCCGGAATCGCGAGATCGGGGAGCATGGCGCGCCCGAACGTGAAATCGAGGTTGCAGCGCTCCGCGATCTCGACCGTGCGCTCGATTGCCCCGGGATAGCCGCCGAACAGCCGCTGCATCTCATCGCCGGTCTTGAAATAATACTCGCTGACGTCGTACTTGAAGCGCCCCGGGTCGTTGATGGTCGCCCCGGTCTGGATGCACAGCAACAGCCCGTGAGGGTCGGCGTCGTCGGCGTTCAGATAGTGTACGTCGTTCGTTGCCACCAGAGGAGCGCCGGTCTGGGTGGACGCGTTGACGAGAAACTCGTTGACTTTGCGCTGCGCGGGAAGCCCGTGGTCCTGAATCTCGAGGAAGTAGTTGTCCGCGCCGAATATCTCCTGGAACTCGCCGATAGCGCGCATTGCGCTTTCGTCCTGGTCGGCGACGACGTACTTCGCGACCTCTCCTCCCAGACAGCCCGACAGCGCGATGATCCCCTCGGAATGCGCGCCCAGAACCTCGCGGTCCACCCGGGGCTTGTAGTAGTAGCCCTCCAGATGGCCCGCCGTCACAATCTTCAGCAGGTTTTTGTACCCGGTCTGATCTCTCGCAAGAAGCGTCAGATGCGACGCGTCGCCGGGCTTGCCGCTGCGCTCGGAGCGGCTTCCTCTGGCCACGTACACCTCGCAGCCAATGATGGGCTTGACCCCCGCGTCCTTTGCCGCTTCGTAGAAATGGATGGCGCCGTACATCACGCCATGGTCTGTGAGGGCGACGGCGGGCATCTCCAGCGCCGCCGCCTTGCGCACCATGTCCTTGACCCGGCAGGCGCCGTCGAGCAGGCTGTACTCCGAATGGGTATGCAGGTGAACGAACGGGGTTTTGGTCATCGTGATCCGGCCTTTTCGCGTCCTCCATGATCGCCGGGCGAGCCGCCGCCCGCGGCTCCCGGATGTCGGTGTCTATTGTAGTATGACAACTCCGGATTTGCCAGCGGAGGCGGCCAGAAACAGGCGCATGTTCGGGCGCGTGCGAGCCGCGCCGGGCCGATTCTGACAGGACGGGCACGCCCCGCCTTCTACGGGAAGATGTCGAGCCCGGTTGCGCCCATCTTGCGGATCGTGCGGGCGTCCAGCCGCTCGATTCCCGGACGGTCCGCCACCGCGTCGCAGTAGTCGCTGCGCTGGAACTCGAGCACGATCTCCATGGGCATCTGCGGCTTGAAGGGCTTCGCCTTGCCGATGAGCGCGATGCTGTCGCGGGCGGCTTCGCGGATGCGCCGCCGGGCTTCCTCTTCCACGACCAGCCGCGCCTTGTTGCGCCCTATTCCGCTCTTGACGACCGCCGTCTCGATCGGGCGGAAGAAGTCTTTGGCCTCGGCGCAGGCGGCGGCGTCGCCGCTCATCATGATGATAGGAACCCCGAAGTGACCCGCCACAGTGGCCCACTGCGCCAGCTCGCCGAAGCGGCGGCCGTTGACGGAGTAGTTGTACCAGGTGACCGAGGTCTGGGTGTGGTCAAGAAAGGCGTTCAGCGTGCCCGCCATCGCGTGCGCGCCGATGAACATGGTGGCCGCGTAGCTGTCGTCCAGCTTGCCCCA
>JAGVUD010000487.1 GCA_019136435.1 Armatimonadota bacterium
CATGTCAACATCGTTGATGAACACCGAGCCCTCTGTCGGTTTGTCCAACCCGCCGATCATGTTGAACAGCGTGGACTTCCCCGACCCGGAGGGCCCCATAATGGAGATGTACTCTCCCCTCCGGATGTCGAGCTGGACGTTCTTGAGAGCGCGCAAGGGAGTGCCGCCAAGCATAAACTCCTTGCTCAGATCTTTGGTCCGAACAACATATTCGTTCGCAGCCATCGGTAGCTATTTACTCCAATTCCGAAAGACTTGCCCGTTCACGGCGGCGGACTGCCTCCGGACGGTGCTTGCGCCCTGCCAAGAGAGGACGCATCCGGCTAAATCTCCACACGCAGCGCCGCCGCCGGCGGCATCTTTGCGGCCCGCACAGCAGGAGCAATGGTCGCAAGAAACGTGAGTACTGTCCCGATAACGGTGCACAGGACAATGATTCTGAGAAAGCCGATGAAGCCGAAAGCGGCCAGTGAATGCCACCCCAGACCGAACCCGGCGGTCAGCATCATAATGCCCGCCCCGAGGAGCGCCCCCAGAAAAGACGCCAGGACCCCCATCAGCATTCCTTCGAGCACGAACATCTCGACGACGAACTTGTCGAGCGCCCCCAGGCACTTCATCGTTCCGATTTCTTTGAAGCGCTCGGTGACAGACATCAGCATCGAGTTGGTGATCCCGATGGTGCTCATCATCAGCGCCAGCGCCGCGAGCCACTTGAACTTCATCCTCGCCTCGATGGTCGTATCCACGCCGATGGCCTGGTTGAGCGACCCCTGAGTCCAGACATACGCCAGAAACGCAATGCCCAGAAATATGCCCGACGCCGTGACCACGCTTCGGCCCAGACGCAGGCGGATGTTGTTCAGGGCGATCCCGAACGCCTTCTTGAAGGGAAGATGAAGCTGTTTTCCTATGTTTTCCTTTTGCGCTTCCATTTGCCGCTTTTGGTCTCCGCAGCCCTAAGTCCAATGAGCCGGCGCTGCCCGAGTATCTTGAGATACGCGGACACCGATACTTCCGCCTCCCGGCGAGAGAGTTTGTGCCGGCGCTGTATGTAATCGAGAATGCTCTCCACCGAGTGAAAGCCGTCGCAAAGCTCCCACACCCCCGAGCCCACCCTGTCGAGCACCAGGTGCTTCTCCGGAGGCAGCCGGAACAGCTTGCCGGCAAGGTCCCCAAAACGCCCCGGCCGCCGGGGTATAAACAGGTTGACCTCACCGTCTTCCTTGAACCAGCGCAGCGCCTCGTTTCTGGCGGGACGGGACTTCAGCAGCTCTTCGCGCGACGGCTGCTTCTTCCCCTTCGCCAGCGGTATGAAGTCCAGAGCCTTACTGAGCGGGCGTTTCACTCTCAGTGGCACCTCACGGTTTCGGCGACGCTCCGTGCAAGCTCCAGAGGGCTGCGCCCAAACGCGCGCACCCCCACAACCCGGTTCGAATCCGGGCAATGCCACACGATGCTGGCGAACCGCTCGGCGCGGCCCGGCAGCAGGAACGCCTTCACCAGCGCCCGCACCCTTCGAAAGCCGCCTTCGCGGCCTTCGGTCACGAGCGCCTCATGCTCCCCCCACTCCACCGCGGTTGTCTCTCCGCCAAAACGTTTCAGTTCGGACAGATACTCCTTATCGTGCCAGGCGAGAAACCCGCCTTCCAGCAGCATCTCGGCCAGGCCCCATCGCTCGACAATCACCCGCCCGGGCGGCCCGTAGAAGTTCAGCGAGAGGAACCCCGACATGAGCCTCTGCCTGATGAGACGCAGGCCCTTCGGCACACGAAACTCCAGCCCGTAAACACCCCATTCCACCGACTCGCCATCGGAATGATCGCGCACTCGCGGCAGAATCTGCTCGGCAACAGCGCGCGTCGCCTCGCCGCGCGGGCCCGAGACCTGAGCGATGACCGTCCTTCTGCACTCCCGGCACCAGATGAGACGCCCGTGGCCCTGCCTGTCCGCCAGCCATTCGAAGCGCAAATCGGACGGCTTCTCCCTCGGCACTCTCCGGCCGCCCGCCAGAGCGCCTTCGTACTCCACCTTCAGCTTGCGGCTGGCCTTCCGAACCTGCTTCAGATACTGCTCGGCCACGACCTCCAGCGACGGTTGCCTCCGGGTGCGCTTCCACCGGAGTTCGACCGTCATCTCGTCCGGCCCGTCAGAACGCACATAACCTTCGTCCGTGCCGCCGGACGCCTGCACAATGCTCCACCCGCCCGGAAGCTCGGCGCCGACTCCCTGCCAGGCGGTCAACTCCCGCGACCGATGCCGCCCCCCACCCGCCTGGTCCGAGGCTGTCACCGTCTCGCTCACTGGGTCCGGCAATCCATCCCGGGCATCCCGGCTGCCATCGCCTGGTCAAGCATCAGAATGGCAGGTAGTTGATGGATTTCGCGATCAGCGCGATGGCAATACCGCTCATACCCGTGAGACCCATCCCGCAGGAGAACCCCGCAAGCAGCACGGGAGCGTACATCTGCCAGCGCCCCGCTCCAAATCGTTTCGAGAAATAGTACTTTCCGAGCATCGCCCCGATAAACGTGGGCACCGCCCCGTGCATGCTCCCCTGCATGCCCCCAATGATGCCGTAGAACATCAGGAGCGGCACTTTCAGGGCCGAGCAAATCCCGAACAGCGCCAGAGCCCCGACGCCGCTTCCGACCATTACCTCCGGCTTCAGAGCCTGCAGAAGGAAGTTGCTCGCTCCGGCTTTGTTCGCCGTGAGCCAGATGCTCTGCATGGTGGCAATCATCGGCCAGAACCGGTTGGCGAACGGGTACTGGGCGCTCGGAATCTGGCTCGTGTGCCAGAAGAACTGCCAGAACACAAAGCTCGCGATCAGAATGGTCGGCAGCATCAGCACTTCGGCTTTGAAGATGCTCGTGAAGCGCGTCCGCGCTAGCTCCATCTCGCGGAACCGCTGGGCCGTGCCGCCGAGATCGCCGACGGGAATCGGCGCAAACCAGATGTCCGCCCTCTCGTATCCGCTCAGGATGTAAACCGACTCCTTGAGGAACGGGAAGCCGACGCCCTGCCCGGTCAGACCGATCATCCGGGCGTTGACATACGAGATAAGCGGCGTCCATACCAGGCCGAACACGAAGATGATCCAGAGTGGAAACTCCGGGACGAGATAGTGACTGAGCGCGACATACCCCAGAGTCGCGAACAGCCACATTCCGAGCCCGAGCCAGATGGGGAAATCCCCCCGGCCCTTCGGAACGGCGCTCAGCGTGCGCTCGCGGTCCTTGCCGCCCTTCATCTTGACGTAGCCGACAACGACGCTGCCGATGCCGATGAGTCCGACCGCGACCCCAAGGCCAATTCCAGCGCTCAGCCAGAAGTCGAGCGTGTTCGACATCTGTGTGTTAATCGTCTGCATCCCTTCGCGCCAGGTCGGCAGCATTCCGTAGTGATGCAGCACGGGGTTCCCCAGCACCTGGAAAACCATGACCCCGATAAACGACCCGACGACAATGGGGAACGGTATCACGAAGCCTATCAGAACAGCCCCGAGGTCGAGGTTCAGGCCCGTCGGGGTGGATGGAAGGATCTTCTCTGTGTTCAGCGTCAGATCGAGGAAGGGGATGGGCAGCAGCATAATCGGCTTCGCGAGCACGACGCCGCTGACAACGGGAATAAACAGGTAGATGGCCCCGAAGAGAAGCCCGATAACCGTGCCGGTCGAGAACACCTGCCAGCGCCAGGATTCTTCCTTCGACCCCGCTTCCGCGAGCGCCGTTGCCCCCGCCGCCGCGACCGGCGCCATGGGGAACGGCAGCCTCTCCACGTCGGATGTGAGCCGGAACAGGACGTAACCGCCGCCGATCCAGTTGAGCCGCCCGAGTATCTCGCCCATCAGCAGAAGCAGGATGGGCGGAAGCCAGGCGGCGTTCAGGAAGGTGCGGCTGATGAGGGCGTCGGAGCCCCGCCCGGGGACGACCCATCCGGGAATCTCCTTGGCGATGTGCGCGGCCTGTGGCGACTGGATGAAATACTGATTCCAGATGAACCCGCCGAACGGCCCGCCGGAGATTCCGCGGTCGGCCATCATGCCCGATAGCCCACCCGCCACATAGAATAGCGT
>JAGVUD010000080.1 GCA_019136435.1 Armatimonadota bacterium
GGATCGGCTCGGCAAGCTCCCCGTTGCGGATCATCCATCCGCCGCCCGCGTGACAGGTGAACTGCCCGCGCTCGCAGAAGACGTAGCCCCAGTGACCGCCGTTCAGATAGACGCCGAGGTCAATGTCCTTGAGCATGTTTTGGAGCGAGGATGCGCCCGGCGCGATAAAAGTGTTGCTCATGCGCACGACGGGCCGGTCGGTGTATTCCTGCGCCCGTCCGCTGCCATTCGGTGCAGCGCCGGTGCGGGCCGCCGTCTCGAGGCTGTGCATCAGTCCGGCGAGCCGGCCGTTCTCGATGATGATGCGGCGCTGGCCGGGCGTGCCCTCGGAATCGTAGAAGTAGCTCCCCCACGATCCGGGCACGGTGGCGTCGTCCACAATGGTGAGAAGCTCGCTCGCGACCGCCTCGCCCATCTTGCCCGCAAGGATAGAGGTTCCCGCGACGACATGGTCGGCCTCGGCGTTGTGGCCGAGCGCTTCGTGCGTCAGCAGGCCGGTGATGGACGGGTGAAAGATGACCGGGAACGTGCCCGAGGGCGCTCTGCGCGCCGTGAGCAGGCCGACAGCGCGCGATGCGGCTTCTTCGGTGAAGTCCGACGGGTCCAGCCTCTCCAGAAGCTCGAACCCTTCCTGCGACGCCTTGCGGACGTACGCCTCCTGCCGCACATCGCCATCCTGAGCAACGAACGTGCAGGTGGCGCTTGTGCGGGTGTACTCGCTGACTATGGCCGAGCCGAAGCTGTTGACCGTCGTTTCCCGCTGAAAGCTGTCGCCGTAGGACAGAATGCGGTTGACGAGCCTGCCCTGCCCCTTTGCGAACCCGGCCTGATCCAGCTTCTCCAGAAGCTCCATCTTCCGCGCGACGGGAACGGAGCGGGGATCGGTCTCGAACGCGCTCGCGCGCTCGTCAACGGCGGCGGGAACGGTGGCGACCACGGCTTCTTCGTCGCGTGCCGCGCGGGTTGCCCTGGCGCCCGCAAGCGCCGCATCGAGCGCGGCGAGTCCTTCGTCGAGCGAAGCGCCGGTGCAGCTTGCGAAGCCCCAGCAGCCGTCCAGAAGCACGCGCACGCCCGTTCCGAGTATGCTGCGCTGGTAAAGCTTGTCCGCGCGCCCGTCCTGCAGGACGATGTTGTTCATGGCGCGCTCGTTCGCGCGCGCTTCAACGAAGCTCGCCCCCCGTTTGATGCCTTCGTCGCGGAGTTTCTCGAGTAGATCTTTCATTGATGTGTGCGGCCCAGCCTGCCATCAGCATACCTTCGGCCGCGTGATTGTGCAAACTCGCGCAGGCGCCCGGCTTTGCAGACACGATGGCACAAAAGGTATATAGGATGGCAACGACATCGAGCGAGGACGCCTGTGGACCGAGAAGTGCGGTGGGAGCGGATGTTCCCGGATCAGCTTGAGGAGGCATTTGCCGAATGCCCGGTGGTGTATTTCACGTACGGCCTCTGCGAACCGCACGGCCCGCAGAACGCCCTGGGACTGGACGGGCTGAAGCCCCACGCCATCGCCTGCCGCGCGGCGCGGGCTCACGGCGGCGTCGTCGCCCCTCCCGACTGGTGGCACATCCACGAAATGGGCGGATCGGCCCCGTGGGCGCACACCGCCATCGGAGAGGTCGCGCGGCCGTGGCTGACCTCGATGCCCCCGTGGCAGCATTTCAAGAACGTCTGCTACCATCTGCGAACGGCGGACGTCCTCGGTTTCCACGCGGCCATCCTGCTGACCGGGCATTACGGCCCGAACTGGGAGGACCTGCGCGACATGCTGGCGCTCTGCCAGCCGAGTATCGGCACGCGTCTTTACGGGCTGCCGGATTTCGAGGCTAACCAGCCAGGCTTTGACAACGACGGCCGCAGCGGCGGCGACCACGCCGGCAAGGTCGAGACTTCTCTCTTGTGGGCGCTCGAGCCGGAGTGCGT
The DNA here is from genome assembly GCA_019136435.1 of Armatimonadota bacterium. Classification (GTDB taxonomy): domain Bacteria; phylum Armatimonadota; class UBA5829; order DSUL01; family DSUL01; genus JAGVUD01. Next base: position 1,924 of record JAGVUD010000080.1, read on the forward strand.
TGATGTGTCGCGCATTCCGCCGGAGGGCGAGCCCGGGCCGCATTTCGCGATGGGGCCGGACGCGCGGTTGGCCAGCCGCGCTGTGGGAGAGCGCATGGCCGCGGACGAGGTGGCGTGGCTCGGCGACAAGGCCCGAGAGCTTCTTCGGGAATACGACCGGGTCCGGCCCGCTCACACACTCAGGACCTTCGGGGACGTCGAGCGGCTCTGGCGAGAGGTAGTGCGGCCCGAGCTGAAGAATTTCCGCACGATGAAACAGATTTGGGAATGGCAATCGCCCGTGCCGGCGGAGTCGCGCTGGTTCGAGAACTGGCACGTCCCGGAGTTGGAGTAGAACTGTGAAGATCGCGTTAGCGTCAGACCACGCAGGATTTGCATACAAAGAGAAGATCGAGCAGCTTCTGGCCGCAATGGGCCACGAAGTGGTGGATTTCGGCGCCCACAGCGCCGAATCGGTGGACTACCCCACGTTCATCCGCCCGGCGGCCCGGGCGGTCGCGAGCGGACAGTGCGAGCGGGGCATCGTGCTCGGCGGCTCGGGCAATGGCGAGGCGATGGTCGCGAACAAGGTGCGGGGCGTGCGCTGCGCGCTCTGCTGGAGCATCCAGACGGCCGAGCTGTCGCGGCAGCACAATAACGCGAACATGCTCTCGCTCGGAGAACGGCAGATTTCGGAAGAGCTGGCGCTCGAGATCGTGCGCGTCTGGCTGGCGGCCGAGTTCGAGAACGGACGCCACAGCCCCCGCGTGGAAGCCATCGAGCCGGACAGCTACTAGCCGTTGAACTCCTTGCGCATGCGGTCGCAGTAGTAGCGGACGTTGTCCCAGATGGCCGTCGGCGGGATGCGGTGGTCGGGACACGGTATGAAGCCTTCCAGATCCACCAGCGGCTTCAGGCGCTCGACCTCGGCGTCCACGGCGGCGAAGTCTTCGGCGAAGACGTTTTTGTTCATCCCTCCGACGCCGCGCAGGTCCTTGCCGTACTGCTCGCGCCAGGGGGCGATGCTCGCGTTCCAGACGCCGACCTCGATGGGGAACATCGTGTTGACGCCGTTTTCGAGCCAGACGGGCACGAGCGCGTCAATGCAGCCGTCGCAGTCGAGCGAGACGATGTCCATCCCCGCGCTGTTCACCAGACCGGTGATGCGCTTGTAGTGCGGGCCGACCTTTTCGCGGAACACCGCGGGCGAAACAAGCGGCCCGCTGCGGAAGCAGATGTCCTCCCACATGTGCGCGTAGTCGAAACGCAGGCCTGACTCGATGATGGTCTTGACGCCCTGATAGCAGAGATCGCCCACAGTGTCAATGATCTCGGTGTACAGCTCCTCGTCGTCGGCCATCAGGTAGCAGAGACCTTCCATCCCCAGCCAGTTGCGGATCTGCCCGTACAGGCTGCCGCAGTAGAGGGCGGCGGGATAGTCGCGATCGGGGTTTTCCGAGAAGCGCCGCAGCCCCTCGATGTTGACGCGTTCGGCGCTGAACTGCAGGCGCGGCTTGAAGTGCTCCTCCCACGACGCGCGGTCTTTGAGGGTGTGGTCAATCTCGCGGGGGATGGAGGTCGCCCCGTCGCGCTGCAGGATGAGCACACCGTCCCCATTCATGACAATCCGCGAGCCGTCGCCGTGGTCTTCGACGACCTTCGTCTCGAACCCCGGCATCAGGCCGGTGTGCGGCCCGCCGGAGACGCCCCATCCGAAGTCGAACCCGAGCTTTCCGATGATGGAGGCCTCGCCCGCGCTTCCGTCCCAGTAGCCCCTCACCTCCTCTTCGGTGACATGGCCTTCGCCGTGCCACTTCCAGAGCGTCTCGCCCCAGAACCCGAAGTGGACGATGGGCAGCCGGCCGTACGGCTGATATCGAAGGATGGCGAGTGCTGATTCGCGATTGGTCATGGTCTGCTTTCCTGCAATCAGAGAACTGCGCCCAGAATAGCAGATTTGGGTCCCCGGAGGGAATCGCGGAGGCGCGGAAAGAGAGGGAAACGCGGAGATCCGGATTCCGTGCCTCCTACCCTTCTGATCGAGCGTGAGTTGCCTCACGCTTGGAGCGTTCTCCCGGGACATGCGTCCCCTGTCTGGCATGGCGGGACGAATGTCCCCGGAGAAGGTCAGAGGGGTGAGCAATCTCA
>JAGVUD010000535.1 GCA_019136435.1 Armatimonadota bacterium
GATTCAGCACCCATCCGGTTCCGGCCCGTGGGTTCCGGGTCAAGCCCGGAATGACGTGATTGCGGCGGGGGGCGAGAGGGCGGCCCTTGCGGGGCCGCCCTCTCGTGCGTACAGGGCGTGAAGCGGCTCACGCCGTATCTGCGTTCTTCAGGAGCCCTTCACGGTCACCGTCACCGGCTCTGATTCGTCGCCGTTCGCGTTCACGGCAACCACGGTGATCGTGTAGGTCGTGTTCTTGCCGCCGAGCAGCGTCTGCAGCTTCACCGGCTGCGACTTGAACGTGCCGTCCGCGGCCGTCTCCACAGTCTGCTCCGAGAGCGTCCCGCCGACCGGCACCGCGCCCAGCAGCACGGTCGTGTACTCAACCGTCAAGCGCACGCGGGACTTCGCGGCGGCCGTGCCCGTAACTGTCATCGGCGACGTGGGCGTCGTTCCCTCTTTCGGGGACACGATCACCGGCTTGTCCGGCGCCTTGTCGCCGCCGATGCGGTCTTCGTCGCTGATGGTGTAGCTCTGACCGGCCTTGGTCTTGAGCGTCGCCACGATGGTTTCGCCGGTCAGGTCGTCGGTCTTCTTGATCGTGTAGCGGCCCACATAGGTGCCCGCCGGAGCCTCGGCCATGGCGACAGACGCCACCTTCTTGCCGATGGCGAAGCTGGCCGTTCCGCCCGCCTCGCCCTTCATCGTCACCATAATCACGTCGCCCGGATCCAGTTCGGCGGACCCCGAGACATCGAGGGACGTGATGACCGACTTCACGTCCGTAACGTTGAAGCTCCATGTCTGGCTGGCGGTGTTGCCCGCCGCGTCCGCGACCGTCAGATCCACCTTGTGCGCGCCGGCCTTCAGGGCGGCCGTCGGCCGATAGCTGATGAAGCTCGGAGTCACGACGGCATCCTGCGATTTGTCCGCGCCGTCGAGGACGAACTTGACCGCCGATGTGTCAATGCCGCTGCCCGACTCATCGTCGAAGACGGCGCTGACGCTCGGGCTGGCGGCGGCGATGCGCGCGCCCTCAGCCGGGAGCATGTCCTTGATCTTCGGCGCCACGGAATCGAGCGAGATGAGTTGCGCGGCCTGAATGAGCTGCTGGGCCTGCCCCACCTTGAGCTGGCCGATGACGGCGACGCCGGACATGGCGAGTTTGCTTCCGGCCGGAACGGTCCAGGCGCCTTCATAGACACCGGAGCTGATCTGCCGCATATTCACGCTGGTCACGACTCCCGGAATCTGGAAGCTCGCGGCTCCGTCCGCCGTGCCCCTGAGCACCGCGCGCAGGCTGCTTCCGCCTTTCAGCCAACCGTCCGCATCGTGAACGAACGACGTGATTGTCACGCCTTCCGTCAGCGGCTGGTCCGTGCCCGTGCCCGCGCCAGTGCCGGTCGTGCTGATGTCAACCGTCTTCGTCGTCACGTCCCACACGACGCCCGCGCCGAGCGCCTCTCCCACAAACCGCAGCGGAACCATGGTGCTGCCCGTGATGATCATTGCCGGAACGTCGAGCGCAACCGGGTTTCCGTTAACGGTTGCGGAGCGCGCCCCGATCTTGAGCTGCACGTTCGTCGTGCCCTTCTGAGCGCCCACCGTGCGCGTTGCGGGGGCCCAGTCCACAAACGCGCCCATCTTCTCGAGCACGCCGCGCAGCGGCACGAGCACGCGCCCGTCAATGCTGACCGGACCGGTCCCGCTGAACACCACGGGGTCTCCGTTCACCCGCACACTGATGCCCTGTCCCCACGAGGGGATCGCAGCCGTAAGGAGAACGGCCGCCAGTAAAATGCTGCCACGAATCTTCATTGCCGTTGCATCTTCCTTTTCCGCCACCCCGTTTCTTACTATACCTCAAACCCCGCCGTCGCGATGCGGGCGCCCGCCTGGTTTTAGGGGCCGCGTCTTCTCGGTTATACTCGTATTGTCGGAACATGCAGAAGAAGCGCTCATACTCTGAACTCGTCCAACGGTACCGCCATGCCGCCGACAGCATCGGCGCAAGCCTGACCACCATCGGCGAGTTCCAAACGCCGTCGGGGAGCTACGAAATCCACCAGATGCGCCTCGTGTGCGGCGATGGGCGCCAGCGCGTGTGCATCTCAACAGGAATGCACGGCAACGAGCCCGCCGGCCCGGAAGCTCTTATCGAGGGCCTCGCCGAACTGGGCCGGCGGCGCGATGAGCTGAACGCGGACTTCCTCATCTACCCCTGCGACAACCCGACCGGGTACGAGCTTGACCTGCGCGAGAACTGGGCCGGGCTCGACCTGAACCGCGAGTTCGCCAGAGAAGGACAGGCGGACGAGATCGCGATCGTCGAGAGTTCGCTGGCGGGCAAGTGCTTCGACCTCACGTACGATCTGCACGAAGACTACGAGATGCGCGGCATGTATCTGTACGAGCGAGCGCGCGACGGCGGCCCCCCTGCCGCCGAATCCATGATCGCCGCGCTCCGGGCGGCGGGCTATCCCGTGCACGAAGGGGATATCATAGACGGGCGCCCGGCATCGGGCGGCATCATCTTGCCGTCCGGGCGGCCGCCAGAGGAAGACGGGCGGTTTGCGGCCGGCCTGCCCAAAGCGCTCTATATGTGGAGGGAGGGCTCGCGGCATCTCATAACGACCGAGAGCCCGGGCCTGCTTCCGCTCGGAGAGCGCGTCGAGATGCAGATGGTCTGCTTCAACGTGATGCTTGACACGCTGGCGCGGGGCTGCTTCCTCCCGAAGGAAGCCGATTCGGATACACAAAAGGACACCAGGTAACAACAAATGAGTTCAACACCCCACGGAGGACGCCTCCTCAACCTCATCGCTTCGCCAGACGAAGCCGCCGCGCTTGCCGCAAAGGCCGCCGAGCTGCCGTCCGTGACGCTGTCCCAGCGGGACCTCTCGGACGTGGAGATGCTCGGCATCGGCGCGTTCAGTCCGCTCGACGGCTTCATGACGCGGGCAGACTACGAGGAGTGCGTACAGCGCATGCACCTGACGTGCGGCCTGCCATGGGGGATCCCCGTCACGCTCGCCATCTCGAAAGACCTCGCCGCCAGACTGCCGGAAGGGGCGCGCCTCGCGCTGAAGGCGCCGGGCGGCGCCGTCGCGGCGGTGATGGCCGTCAACGAAGTCTTCCCCTACGACGCGCACCGCGAGGCCCGCGAAGTGTTCCGCACCGAGGACGAGGCGCACCCGGGCGTCGCCGCGCTGTACGCTCAGGAAGAGATGCTCGCCGGCGGCCCAATCACCCTGCTTGCCCCGCCGCCCCACGATGACTTCCAGCAGTACCGCCTCACCCCCGCCGATACCCGCAAGGCCTTCGACGAGCGTGGGTGGAGCACTATCGTCGGCTTCCAGACCCGCAACCCCGTGCACCGCGCGCACGAGTACATACAGAAGTGCGCGCTCGAGATCGTGGACGGCCTGCTGCTGCATCCGCTGGTCGGCGAAACCAAGTCGGACGACATCCCCGCCGAGGTGCGCATGCGCTGCTACGAAGTGCTACTCCAGAACTACTATCCGAAGGACCGCACGCTTCTTTCTGTAATGCCCGCCGCCATGCGCTACGGGGGGCCGCGCGAGGCGATTCTGCACGCCATGGTGCGCAAGAACTACGGCTGCACGCACTTCATAGTGGGCCGCGACCACGCGGGGGTGGGCACGTACTACGGGACATACGACGCCCAGCGCATCTTCAGCGAGTTGACGCCGGAGGAGCTTGGCATTACGCCGCTGTTCTTCGAGCACTCGTTCTGGTGCAACAGGTGCGAGGGGATGGCGTCGGCGAAGACCTGCCCGCACGGGCCCGAAGACAGGGTGTCCCTGTCGGGCACGAAGGTGCGCGAGATGCTGAAGGCCGGCGAGCGCCCGCCGCAGGAGTTCTCGCGCCCCGAAGTGGCCGATGTGCTGATCGAGGCATCACGCGAGAAGTAGCCGGGAGAGGATTCGGAGCCGCACGTGAGGAAGCGGCAGAACAGAATGGGGCACGCACGGCAGCGCGTGCCCGCGGGCACAGCAATTGACAGATAAGGACCTGACACAAGGATTGGACCTGAAGCCTGAATCCGA
>JAGVUD010000372.1 GCA_019136435.1 Armatimonadota bacterium
GATTTTCAAGCGGAACTCGACGGAATCTCCGCCGCGGGGCTCGCCTCTGGTCGCGAGGGCGCCAGGGATAGCGTTGAGGGCCGCCAGGATGCGGGCCACGTCGCGCTCCAGCCTGTCCAGCCTGGCAATGATGTCGTCCGTTTCCATGGCGCGGATCATAGATCAGGGGAAACGGGACTTGCAAGCAAAACGCGAGAGCGAATAGCGGATTACGAAGATTACGCATGGCGAAACAAGGTTGTAAGTCTGGCGCGAAGTCGGATGAAAGAGGGGCTTAGCTTGCGTCGCGTTGCGCATGAATGCGGGATCTCCATTGGCCGGCTGACTCGCATTCTGGCCCGCTTCGATGCGGCGGATAAAACGGGAGACCTGATGAAGGCCGTTGCGAAAAAATCGACGGGCCGCCCGCCCAAGGCGGCGGAGATTCCGGAGGCGCACCTGGCGGCGCTGCGCTCCCTCTACGGCCGGAGCAACGCGGGCCGCGGCCAGGGCAGCATGATGAGCGCCGCGCTGGTCTATGCCCGCAAGAAGGCGTGCCCGGCGGACCTGAAGGCCACCATCCAGGCGTGGTCGCTGGCCGGGCACATTCCGCGCAGCGTGCGCCGGGCCATTGCGGTCACGCCGCAGGCGCGGCTGCACTTCCGGGATCCGCGCGCGCTGCGCCTGGCCACGGCCTACGCGCCCGGCACGCTCCGCATGACGGTGGACGAGGAGACCGGCGCGCTGCGCCGGCTGTGGGGCGGCGAGGCCCAGAACTGGGACGATGCGAGCATCAACTTCGAAGTCTGCGTGCCCTGGACGTGGGGCGGCGATCCGTGCAGCGACAAGTGGGGCGTGAAGGTGGGCCGCTTCCAGTTGCTGGCCGGGCTGGATAACGCGAGCAACTACTGCCCCGGCTTCTCCTACATCATCCGCGGCAAGGAGCAGTACAAGGGCGCGGACGCCACGGGCGCCATGCTGCGCTGTTGGCGGCAGGACGTGCTGCCCGACAAAGTGGTGGTGGAGGGCGGCGTGTGGCAGAGCCGCCGGGCGCTGGACTTCTACCGGCTCACCGGCACGGAGTTCATTTCCGCCAAGGGCCGGCCGAACCTGAAACCGATCGAGGGCTATTGGAAGGACCTTTGGAGCGTGCTCTCCTGCCTGGCGGATGGTCAGATCGGCCGGTATCGCGGAGAGATGAAGCGCGAGACCGACAGCCTGATGCGCGCGCGCGCCGGCAGCGAGGATCCGCGCCGCCACTTCCCGAGCCTGGAGACGGCGCTCAAGGCCATGCACGAGGCGCTGGCCATCAAAAACGGCAAGGCGATCCACAGCACGGAATACGGCACGTGGGTGCCGGCGGAACGGTACGCGGCGGACCTGGCCCGGCATCCGAGGCCCGCGCTGGACCCCGCCATCTCCTGGCTGCTGGCGCCCGTGCGGGCGGAGCGCAAGATCGTGCGCGGCATGATCCGGGCCAGCGTGGAGTGCCCGCTGGGCGGCACAATGCCGTACCACTTTGTGCACCCGTCGCTCTACGAGTTCGAGGGCGCGGAGGTGGCGATCTATTTCGATCCCTGGCGCTCGCCCATCATGGATGCCGTCGTGTGCCTGGCGAAGCCGTTCAAGGGCGTGCCGGAAGGCACGATCGTTACGAAGACGGCGGAATGCATCGACGATGCGCCGGTGATCGGCGGCATTGACCAGGGCTTTGACGTGAGCTTCGATTTGACGGGCTTGAACCGGGCGATCCAGGCAAAGAAGCAATACCTGGCTGCGGCGCGGATGGAGTTCCGGGCGCTCAAGCTGGACGGCAAGCTGCATGCGGCGGAGAGCGAGATTCGCGCGCCGGACGGCAGCCTGGCGCGGGTGGAGATTGGGCAACAGGCCGGGCCCGGCCAGGCGGTGGCGCGGGCGGCGGCCGTGGCGGAGAAGCCGGCCCAGCCGGAACCGGAGCGGCCGCGGGTGCGGTCGTGGATGGAACTGGCGGGAGTCGGCAACTGAAGGAGAGGCGGTTATGGAGAAGCGGGAACTGACGGAGGAACAGCGGAAGCTGGAGGGGCTGGTCGCCCGGATCGAAGCGCACCAGGCCGAGTTGGGCCTGGGCGACGCCCCGTTCGTGGCGCGCTACCAGCGGCACCTGGGGAGCGCCAAGACCTGGCGGGACCGGCTCTGCGCGCGAAAGTGGGACGAGCTCAACATCCAGAAATCCCTGGAGCGGCTGAGCGGCCTGGTGGACCGGATCGAGGGGCTTGCCTTCGTCCACCAGCGGATCGTCGAGCATCTGCCCATCACGGCCTATGCCCTGGCGGTCTAGGAGGTCATGGACGCGCGGAACGATGACCGGAGAGTCTCCTGGCTGATCGGCCCGACCGGCGTGGGGAAGAGCTGGGCCATGCAGGCGGTGCTGGCCAAGGCCCGCAACGCCAGCGCCTACGTGCAGGCGGACAGCACCTGGCGCGAGAAGCCGATCCACATCACGGCCGGCATCGCGCGGTCGGTGGGGGCCAAGGTGGGCAACGGCGCGTGCGAGACGATGGGCTGCATCGTGGACCACCTGCGGGGCAACAAGATCACGATCTGCGTGGACGATTGCCAGGACATGGGCGTGGCGGGCCTCAAGGTGCTCAAGAGCCTGATCGACAAGACGCCCAGCCGGCTGATCCTGGGCATCTACCCGACCGAGTGGGGCAAGCTGATGGCCAGCTCCACGGCGGCCCGGAGCGAGGCGCATCAACTGCTCGGCCGCTCCATCAAGCCCGTGCTGAACCACTGGGTGATGGGCGTTCGCGAGCAGGACGTGGAGGCGTTCCTCAAGGCCGCCAAGGTGCCTGGGCCGCTCTCCGCCTCGGCCGGCCGCATGACGCCGCACCTCAAGACGGGCGGCAACCTGCGCACCCTGGCGGACGCGCTGGACAATGCCCGGAGCGACGCGGACGAGCGCGAGGTTCCGTTGACGGCCGCTCTGGTGGAGGAGCACGTGGCGGCGCTCCTGGGAAAGCAGGTGCAGCCATGAAGGCAAGAGTGCTGACGGTGCTCTCGACGATCGTGACGTTTGCCCTGCTCCTCTGGATGGCCCACGCCGAGGAGTATGGCTTCGCGAGCGCGGCGGCCCTCGCCTTCGTGCTCGCGGAATCGGCCAGCCTGGCGCGGGAGGACTTCCTGCTGCGCAAGCAGGCCGAGAAGTTCGAGAAAGAGCGGAATTGGAATAACCGAGTCATGAGGCGCCACGATGAGCGGATCTAACCCCTACGCGGCCGAGAAGGCCATCCAGGGCGGCGCGGCGGCGCCGCTGACGAATGAGCAGAAGAAGCGGGCCGTGCTGATTGCGCGGCGCGCGTTCGAGCTGCTCTGCGAGCGCGGCATCCTGGGCGATGCCGCCGAGTTCGATATCTGGCGGCATAGCGAGATCATGCAGTGCGTGGAGCGCGGCGGGCTCAAGCTGGCCAGCCAGGAGGACTGGCCCTACATCATCGGCCACTTCGCGGCGATCGTCGCCAAGCACACCGACATGGAGCAGGAGCGGCACGTGTTCGAGAGCATGGCCGCGCGCATGGGCGCCAAGGCGAACACATCGGACACGAGCTTTGCCCTGGCGAAAATGCGGCACGAGTGCGAGGCGGCGGCGGACGTGCTGCGGGATCCGCGCGGCTTCTGCGCGGGGATCTCCTTCAAGCGGTTCCACGCGCCGCCCGAGAAGATCTCCGCGAAACAGGTCTGGTGGCTGATCTTCACGCTGCGCCGGCGGGCCGCGCAGCTCCGGCGGAAAGGACGGGCGGCATGAAAAAGGAGTTGAAGCGAGGCATGGCGGTGATCTGGGAGCGGTGGCGGAATGGTCAATCTCTCCGCATTCGTTCTCGGGTCGTCCGGGTCGAGCAGACGCTGGCCATTGTGTGTCCGGACGTGAAGGACTGGCGGAAATATCCGGCCAGCTTGTGCCGGATCGCGACGGTGTCGGCATTGTTTCCGGTGTAATTGAAACCAAGGAGATGGTCATGGCAAAGAGAGAAAAGATCAAGGTGAGCCGGCTAAGCCGGACGCAAGTGGAGGCGCTGGTCGGGGAGATCGC
>JAGVUD010000006.1 GCA_019136435.1 Armatimonadota bacterium
CAGACTGGTAGAATACTTCAAGGCAGGGCCTCCGCTGATCTGGTCTCTCAATCACTTCTTCGGCGGACAGGCCCTGCCTATCCTTTCAGCGAAAACCTATCTTGGACAGGTATGAGTCCAAGCGACCTGAACGTCAATAACCGGAGTATGGGTACGACCGTTATCAGCAATTGGGTTAATGTATCAGGATACTCCAAGATCACTGCATACATTCGCGTACATAGTGGTACTCTGCAATCCAGCGGGCAGAAGGTGGAATTACTTGGTGTTCCATATGGTGAAGATGAGGGCTTCGGCGACCGCGATGACTGGTTGTTCGCGCATTCACACCGGTCGCTCAATACCACGAGCACCACTGAGTTCTCTGGCTGGGCCATTCCCCTCACATTTATCTTGACTATAGGAGGGCCGGCTATACCGGAATCCAACTTATGATGACAAGGAGCAGTAACGCGAGGATCGTACTTCGGCGCATTGGGGTTCTCCTTTCAGTAACACGACGTGACAGCGCGGTTGAGGGGCTGGGGGTCCAGCCTTATCTCAACACACTGCTGCGTCGGAAGCATCGGGATAGTCACACTGCCGCTGCAGACGCCGACGGACGGCGTCTCCTTGGAGCGCGAGGTAGCCCGGAGCGTGTAACTTCATCCCGCGGGAATGACAATTTGCTCATGCGTTTCGTCCTCCACCTACATCAATTCCCCCTGCCACCTCGGGCGATGCGGGAACCATCGCTTCGTCGAAGCCCAGGGCAAGCGTAACGTTCAGCACCGTCTCGCCGCCGTGGTGGTTCGCCCCACTCGGCCACGCCCGCTGACCCGGCTCCGGCATCAGCGCCGCGGCGATAGACACCTCCCGAAGATGACGCGCCGAGCGGCTTTTGCTCATGGCTCTATCATACCACGGCCGGCAGATGTGCGGTGAGTCCGGATGGGCTGCGGGGATTCAGGTCTGTGGCAACTCGACACGCCGGTGGAGGTTTGCCATCCCCGCAGGATAGAACCGTACCACGTCATCCTGAACTTGATTCAGGACCCACCCTGGTCAGGCGTCTGGATGCCGGATCAAGTCCGGCATGACGTTGCGGGGGCGCCGTCCGACTGGATGCCGGATCGAGTCCGGCATGACGTAATCACGTGCTCCTGCAAGTGCGTCAGGCAACGCCTGGCACGCCGGACGGATAGGGAGCAAAGCTCCCCCGGACAGAAAGTCCGGCAGCAGAGATGCCGGACATCTGGATGCCGGACATCTGGCACCACCCCCCATCGTCATTGCGAGGGCCGTCTGCGGCCCGTGGCAATCCCAATCGCCGCGGCGGGGATTGCTTCGTCGCAGACTCCTCGCAAAGACCGTTGCATCCCGCCGCAATGACAGTCTGCTCATGCGTCACGCCCTCCACCTGCCTCAATTCCCGCGTGACAGAGCAAGCCGCGGTTTGTCACCCGCGAGACGCCCTGCTATCATGCGTGTCACCCTACTTGCAGGCCCCCAGAGCCTGCTCGCGGGGAGACGAAGGGCCTGCGCCGACAAGGAGCAGCGAGTGCCAGACAAACACTTGGTCGAACTGGGAACGGACCGGGGGCGCGGGAATCTGCTCGGCGCCCAGCCGTTTCTGCGTCCGATGAACTACTCGTCTGGGGCGCGCTTCCGGGCGTGCATGGATGCCGTGCTGGACGCGGCGGCGGCGCGGGGCTGGCTCCGGCCGGACACGCTGGTACTGTTTCCCGAGCACATCGGCACGTTTCTTGCGGCGGCGGACGGGAAGCCCTCGATGTACACCGCCCCCACCCTCTCGGCCTGCGGGCGCATCGCCGCTTTGTCGGCTCCGGCGCAGTATCTGCGGGCGCTTCTCCGGTCGCGCTCGGCCGACCGTCTGACCGAGGCGCTGCTGCGGATGAAGGCGGCTTCCACGGCGCGCATCTATCAGGAGACGTTCGCCTCGCTCGCCGCGCGGCGCGGCATCACCATTGCCGCCGGCTCGGTGGCGCTTCCTTCTCCGTCGGTGAAGGATGGCCGGATCGTCTGCGGCGGCGGGCCGCTCTACAATGCGAGCTTCGTGTTCCGGCCGGACGGTTCGCTGCACGAGATCCCCGTTCTGAAGGCGTACCCGACCTCCGAAGAACTGCGATACATTGCGCCCGGACGCGCGGCCGATCTGCCCGTGTTCGAGACTCCCGCCGGGCGGATGGGCGTGCTGATCTGCGCGGATGCGTGGTTTCCGGAGTGCTACGCCCGGATGCGCAAGGCAGGAGCGCGGATAATCCTGACGCCGTCTTTTTCGGAGGAGAAGAGCTGGGAGGGGTCGTGGCGGGGCTACAGCGGCTGGCCGAACCCTCCGGACGTGGACTCATCGGACATCGGGAAGATATCCCAGCAGGAGGCGGTGGACCGGTACGCCCTCGGCGGCAGGCTCCCCGCGTCGGGCATCCCGTCGGGGCTGATGGTCTGCTTCCGCGGCGAAATCTGGGGCTGGAACGTGACCTGCGGCCAGCCGGTTGCCGTGCTGGACGGGCAAGCGCGGACGCTTCCTTCGAGCGCCGGGGCGGCAGTCATCAACGCCTGGCTCTAGCGGCGGGCGGATCAGACCTCGCTGAACTCGTCGGCCAGCAGGGCTTCGGGGACATCGGGGCGCGTGCGGGCGATGGCAGTCCGCCAGGCGCCGGAGATGTAGTACCCCAGACTGCAGGCCATGGAGACGAAGAAGCTGATGGCCATTGCGTACCACACACCGTCCACGCTGTGCATCCTCCCTGACAGCCAAACAGCGATCGGCACCCGCACGATCCAGAGGCTGATGAGCGAAATGACAGTGGTCACCAGCGTGTGCCCCGCGCCGTTGATGATGCCGTTGGCGACGAACATCACGGCGAAGAACACGTAACACGGCCCGACGATCCGCAGGTAGTGCACTCCCGTCTCAATAACCTGCGCGTCGTTTGTGAAGATGCGCAGCAGCATGTCGGGGAAGGCGACCACCAGCGCGGAGCAGGCGAGCGTGATGCCGCCGCTGAAGGCGTTGCCCCACCAGAACACCTCTTTGACGCGGCGGTACAGGCCCGCGCCTATGTTCTGCCCGGCCAGAGTCGAGACGGCGAGGCTGAAGGTCATGGCGGGCAGAAACGCGAGCTGATCCACCCGGATGGCGGCGCCGAAAGCCGCAGTCGCGTTTTCGCCAAACCCGTTGACGATTCCCGTGACAAAGACCATTCCGATGGAGACGAGCGACTGCTGCACCGATGCGGGCAGCCCGATTCTGAACGTGATGGCGGCCGTGGACCAATCGAAGCGCGTGTTGCGCCATGCCGGGGCGACCGGGCTTCGGGCGCGGTGCAGATAGTACCACAACGGCAGCACGGCGGATGCGTGCGCGGCGAGCGTGGCCCAAGCGGTGCCATTGAGGCCCAGTTTCGGCAGACCGAGCCAGCCGAACATCAGCACGGGGTCGAGCACGGTGTTGACGACGACGGAGAGCGCCTGGAAGTAGAGCGGCGTCTTGGAGTCGCCGATGCCCTGCAGCATGCTCCGGAAGAGGAAGAGCTGAAACCCGAACGGCAGCGACACCAGAAAGATGCGCATATAGCTGATGGCGAGCGGCAGCACCTCGGGCGGCGTGCCCATGGCGCGCAGGATGTGCGGGGTGAGCACTTCGCCGAATCCGAACAGCGCCAGGCTGAGGCCGCCGATCATGACGTTGGAGCTGTCCACGACCTTGCGCAGTTCGTCGTGGCGGCGGGCGCCGTAGTGCTGGGCGATGAGGATGCTGGTGGCCATGGTCATTCCCGCGCCGATGGCCGTGAGCACGAAGAAGACCGGGAAGCTGACCGTTACGGCGGCAAGCGCGGATTTGCCGAGAAACTGCCCCACCCAGATGGCATTGATGAAGCTGTAGGCCGTCTGCAGCGCGCCGCCGGCGAGCATGGGCAGCGAGAATGCCACCAGATGCCTGGGGATGCTGCCTGAGGTGAGGTCCCTGCCCGCGGGCCGGGCTGGCGCATCTGATGGCGGTTGCGGTGATTCCATGACCAGCCATTATGGCATGGAG
>JAGVUD010000324.1 GCA_019136435.1 Armatimonadota bacterium
ACGGGGCTATCGGGTCCTGCGCGGCGGTAGCTGGAACAACAACGACAACAACAACCGCTGCGCCAACCGCAACAACAACAACCCGAACAACAACTGGAACAACAACGGGTTCCGCATCGCCCGCAAGTCTGCCTCTGCCAGGGCTCGCGTCTTTTTCGGAACGCGCGAGGCGTGCATGGCCAGACTAAAGGCCCGTTCCCGTGCTCCGGGCGGTCCCGGAGACAAATACAGCAGGCCCGGCCGGGCGGCTGGTAGCGGCAACGCGAACGCTGCCCGGCGGGGTTACGGAATCGCGGAGACGCGGAAGCATCGGAGGCACGGAATCCGGATTTCCGCGGTTCTGGACGGCGGCGTGGGGCATGGGTGTTACGGAATCGCTGAGACACTGAGGGGGATGATGGCGCTGAAGTCCGGATTCAGCGTTTCTGTGGGTTTTTTATGCTGCGGCAATGACAACCTGCATGATGCCGGGTGCTACCATCAGCCTGAATTGCCGCAGCAAGGAAGCAGGACGTCAGGACGTGATGAGGCCGGAATCGCTGAGACGCTGAATCGCGGAGACGCGGAACGGGCGGAGGCACGGAATCCGGATTTCCGCGGTTCCTTCCGTGTCCGCGCTTCCGCGATTCTGGACGGCGGCATCAGACAGCATGAGTGAAGTTCGACAACTGAGGAACCCGGAGCAGACGCATCCGCTGCAGGAGCTAACCTCCCGCATCATCGGGTGCTGCATCGAGGTGCATAAGACCCTCGGGCCGGGGTTCGAGGAAGTGTTCTATCAGCGGGCGCTGTTGCGGGAACTGGGCGCGGCCGGGCTCGATGCCGCGCGGGAAGTGGACATCGAGGTGACGTACAAGGGTGTCAGCCTGGGCAAGAAGCGGGTGGACTTCGTTGTGGGCGAATGTATGCTCGAGATCAAGGCGCGTTCGGCGCTGGAGGATGTGGACCGGGTGCAGGCGCTTTCGTATCTGAAGGCGTCGGGATATCAGTTGGGGCTGCTTGTCAACTTCGGCGGCCCGAAGATCGAGATCGTGCGATTGGCGAACAGCCGGTAGAATCGCGGAGACACGGGAGTGACGGAAACGCGGAATCCGGAATTCCGCGTTTCCGCGATTCGGGAGGTAAGGGTGACAATGAAGAAAACAGTGACGATTCTGGCTGTGTGCGTGGCCGCTTTGTTCGCGGCCTGTCCGTCCCGGGCCGGCTCCGGCTCGGCGGTGTCGAACGCGTTCGGGCTGCCTTCGGGGTGCATCGCAGACAGTACGAACAAACCAGTGGTCGTGCTGGTGCGGGGGGCTGGCATTTTCGCCGAGGATAATCCCTCATACTGGACTGACATTAAGCAACAGCTAGAATCTGAGGGTTACACGGTCTGGAGGTGCGACAGCATCAACCCGAAAGGGCGCATTGAGTATAACGGCCGTGCGCTTAGCGACTTTGTCAACGCGCAAGTCGCCAGCGCCGGTACCGCTCCGGAGACCATAGCGCTTGTGGCCCACAGCATGGGCGGCCTGATCTCACGATACTACCTGTCGCAGTATGGCGCCACAGCCAACGGCAAGAAGGTCAGGATCCTCGTAACTCTCGGAACACCGCACTGCGGCAGCCGACTCACACATGGCTCAACCTGGTGGCTGCCGGTGGACTCGGAAGGATACGCGCAACTCACTGAGAACTACTGCACCCAGGACTTCAACAGGAAGTACACAGGCACGGCTTACGCGCGGACCTACTTCTTTGCCGGAAACGCCGGCGCCTCGAGTTCTTGGGACAAGTATCGAAGCGGGCACAAGAAACTCAATAGCCGTACGCCATGCGGGTTAACGAACGCCTCGGACGGTGCTGTGACAGTGCGCAGCGCACATGGCCGATACATCAGCGAGAGCTGCGCAGACGAGAAGCAGGTCAAAGCGTCCTTCTCTTCCGGAGGCAGAGAATACCTGTACGCCTTTGGCGCGGACCACAACCAGATGAAGTATGCTGACGACTCCGGCACACCGCCGCCTGCCGGTATCCTCTCAACTCTGCTGGCGGTTCTTCGAGGCGCACCGCCTGAGCCGTCAGCGGCCTCATATCAGGCGGGCTCCGTCTCGCTCGCTGATGCCGTTGGCGCGTGGTCTGACGTGGCACTGCTAACCGGTTCGGTTGAGCAATCCATCGTCAAGACCCACACCGTACCCATTGACCCCGCCGCCGCAGCTGAATTCATCTGCCGCACGACCGATGCGGATGCCGAAGTGACCTTGATAGCGCCAAACGGCACACATGTTACGGAGGATACCGCTGACCCGTCCGTTGCATTTTCGGAGGAGTGGAGTATTGACGGAAGATCGAAGTCGTTTGTGATATCAGACCCCGCCCCCGGTGTCTGGACTGTACAGGTTCACGGTCGGTCTGTTCCCGTATCGCCTGAAGACTACGGCGTTGCAGTGGCAGTACAGAGTTCGCTGGCGTTGATCCCGGCTTGCAGCTATGCAAACTCCACGGGCGCGCCTGTGGTGATATCTGCGAAACTGGAAAACGCCGGGTCAATGGTGCCAGCGCAAACGGTCCGCGTGACGCTGTTCAGCGCTCCGGGCCTTACAGCAGCTCTGGATCTGCTGGACGATGGACTGCACAGCGATGGAACTTCAAGCGACGGGCTTTATGCTAACGTTTGGGCAGAGGCGCAGGCCGGTTTCTACACCGTCAGATTGGGCGCCTCAGGCACGGTCGGGGGCTATGCGTTTCAGCGCATTGAGTACACCGACATACAGGTTAGCGACCCAACAGCCTCTCTTGCGGGTGCCTGCACCGATGCCGCGGTTGATGCCAACCCAGACGTCGAGGGCATTGACACGCTGCGGCTGCAGTTCGGCCTGGACGTCAGCCGGGGCTCCAACTTCACCGTAACTGGCGCGTTGGTCAAGGCCGGACAGATAGTGACCCGGGCGGCTGCTGTCAGAACTGACCTGGCACTTGGCCTCAACGCGGTGGCCCTCGATTTCAACGGCTCGGAGATCAGAGCCTCGGGCGTTGCCGGTCCATACACGTTGGCAGACCTGACGGTCTTCGACGATTCGGCGGATCCTCCGCTGATCGTCGCACAGCACCCCGGAGGCTACGTGACCAGCGTCAGCGACCCGCTCACCTTCAGCGATGGCACGCCGCCGTTTCCCATCGTGGATCTTACCGTCACCGGCACGGGCCCATCGTCGGTGACGCTCACGTGGAGCAGCCCGGTGGACGACACCGCCGCCACGGCCTACGAGATGCGCATCGGGCCGGAGCCGGTGAGCCTCGTGACATGGGAGGCGTCCACGCCCGTTGCCGGTCTGCCCGCGCCGAAGGGCAAGAACGAGCCGCAGACGTTCACCGTAACCGGCCTGAGCGCGGGGGCCTGGTACTTCGGCATCCGCTCGCGCGACGCCGCGGGCAACTGGAGCCAGGTTTCCAACTCGCCGATGGCCACGCTTCAGGCCAGCGCGGCGCCCGCAACCGGCACAATCACGCCATCGAGCGGCAGCGTTGTGACCGGCGTGAAGCAGAGCTTCACCGCGACGTTCAGCGACGGGGACGGCCACGGCGACATCGCCGACTGCCGCGTGTTGTTGAACACCGCTCTGCAGGGCGCAAACGGCATCTTCCTCCGGTTGGACCGGACCAACAACAAGCTCTACCTGCGCAGCGACAACAACTCGGGATGGCTGGGCGGGCATGCTCCGGGTTCGGGCAACGTCATCGAGAACGGCCGCTGCACCATCCACTGCGACCGAACGACATTCAGCGGTAACGGCAACACGCTGACGCTGAACATAAGCCTGACGCTGAAGCCGCTCGTGGCGGGCAAGACGCTGACAGAGTGGCTGTATGTCGGCGATGCCGCCGGGCACGGCGACGGCTGGAACGAGGCGGGGGCGATCACGGTCGTCTCGGCGGCGCCCACGAACACGAGCGTCAGCCCCGGCAGCGGCCTCGTGCCGGCGGGGGCGCAGACGTTCACGACGGTTCAGCGTGACGCGAGCGGGTATACCGACCTGAAGTGCTCGTCTGCGCAGCGACGACAACAACGCCTGGCTGGGCGGCTATGCCCCGGGGTCGGCGAACACCCTCGAGAACTCGCGCGCGAAGCTGCTGTGCTCGGGGACGACCGTGACCGGCAGCGGACCGGACCTGACCATCAACTGGGCCATTGAGACGAAGCCAGCCATGCAGGCGCGCAAGTGCGGCATCTGGCTGTATGCGGTGGACATGGGCGGCGCGAACACGGGCTTCGAGAAGAAGGGCGAGGTCACGTTCGACCGGGCGCCTGTCAACACCTCGCTTTCACCGTCGGCCAGCAACTCGCTTTCAGCCGGCACGAAGACGGTGCTGACTGCGACGTACATTGACCCGGACGGACACGCTGACATCCGCAACACCTACCTTGTGCTGAACACGGCGCTGTCCAGCTTCCGGGGCATCTCGCTGTCGTACGACGCCGCGGCCAACAAGCTGTATCTGCGCAACGACCTGAACACGGCGTGGCTGGGCGGCGTCGCGCCCGGCTCACCGGGTGGCGTGATCGAGAACTCGTACTGCCGCGTTGAC
>JAGVUD010000093.1 GCA_019136435.1 Armatimonadota bacterium
GCCTCATCGTGTTCTATGCGGGCGATAATGACATAGCCGGGGGCAGAATGCCGGATCAGGCGCTCAAGGACTTCCAGCAGTTCGTCCAGAAAGCGCAGTCGTCGTTGCCGAAGGTGCGCATCGCATTTATCTCCGTCAAGCCGAGCCCATCGCGCTGGCGAGTAGCGAAGCAGATGAGCGAAGCGAATGCGCGGATTGCTGCTTACACCCGGCGGACTCCGGGGCTGGACTTCATTGACGTCTGGCCGGCGATGCTGGACTCCTCCGGTGAGCCGCGCAAGGACATCTTTCTGGCGGATATGCTGCACATGAACGAGAGCGGCTACAAGCTGTGGACGGCGATTGTGCGGCCTCACCTCGACTGAACAGCCAGCGCAGGTGTTGTTGCGAATATCCGAGCCGCGCCGGGAATCCGGCGCGGTTTTCTTTGTACCGGGCGGCATTCGCTTGTATTGACGGCCTGCCCTTCGGTAAACTGGGAGCAAGACAGCCGCCGCAGGGCGGCGCCGAAACCCGTGGAGCAGCATTGATGCCGTCGTGCCAGATTAGCCCTCTCAGACTGTCGTGTGACTTCGCAGCGGACCCGCTGGGGATAGACAACCCCCACCCTCGCCTGTCGTGGCAACTATCGTCAACAGAGCGCGGGCAGGTGCAA
The DNA here is from genome assembly GCA_019136435.1 of Armatimonadota bacterium. Lineage (GTDB taxonomy): Bacteria > Armatimonadota > UBA5829 > DSUL01 > DSUL01 > JAGVUD01. The sequence continues at coordinate 656 of JAGVUD010000093.1, forward strand.
AGCGCTTACCGTATCATCGTCGCCTCCTCGAAAGATACGGCGCTGGCCGGACAGGGAGACGTCTGGGACACGGGAAGAGTCGAGTCGTCCGATCACCTCAGCATAGAGTATCAGGGACCAGAGCTCAAATCCTTCGGCAAGTACTGGTGGGCGGTGATGATCTGGGACTCGGAGGACGCCCCGTCCGCGTGGAGCGAGCCGGCGACGTGGGAGATGGGTGTGCTGAGCACCGACGATTGGGAAGGGGAATGGATCTCGGCGCCCGAGAGCATTGTCTGGGGACCGCTCTTTCGCACTGAGTTCGACGTGGACGGCACGTTGGAATCGGCCCGCGCCTACGTCTGCGGCCTGGGCTGCTGCGAACTGTACATCAACGGGTCAAAGGTCGGCGATAGCGTCTTCGATCCGTCTCAGACCGATTACGAGCACCGCGCGTTCTATGTGTGCCACGACATCACGGCTCTCCTGAAGCCGGGGCGCAACGCCTGCGGGGTGATGCTCGGAAATGGCTGGTTCAATCAAGACCGTGTATGGGGCGGCATGTCGTATGGAACTCCGAGGCTGCTGGCGATGCTTCGTCTGGTTCGGACCGACGGGACGGTCGTTGCAGTGTCAAGCGGACGCGACTGGAAATGCGCCCCGGGGCCGGTGCTGAAGAACAACGTTTACGCTGGCGAGGTGTACGACGCCAGGCGCGAGATTCCGGGATGGGCGGAGCCAGGGCTGGACGGCTCGGCGTGGGAAGGGGTCTGCATTGCAGAAGCGCCGACGCCCTGCCTGCAGGCGCAGCCTCTTCAGCCGATTCGCCGTATGGGTGAGCTCCGGCCTGTCGAGATTACTAGCCCCGAGCCTCGAGTCTATCTGTACGACCTGGGGCAGAACTTCTCCGGCTGGGCGCGAATACACGTGGACAACGCTCCCCGCGGCACGGCAATCACTCTTCGCTTCGCGGAGACGATAGACGATCGCGGCCGTCTCTCGACCGGAAGCACCGGCGTGCAGCACACGGGGGTGGTGCAGACTGACACCTACATCTGCCGCGGCGGAGGCGTGGAAGTGTATGAGCCGCGCTTCACATATCACGGTTTCCGTTACGTCGAGGTTACCCGCTACGCCGGGGAGGCGACTGTGGACGAACTAGATGGCGTTTTCGTGCACACGGCGGTAGAGCGCAGGGGCGAATTCGAATGCTCGGACCCGATGCTGAACAGGATTCACAAGGCCGCTGTGTGGACGCAGCTCAGCAATCTGCACGGGATTCCGACCGATTGCCCACATCGCGAGCGCTGCGGGTGGCTCGGAGACGCTCAGGTTGCAGCCGAGATGTCCATCTACAACTTCGACATGGCGCGACTGTGGGCCAAGTATCTCGGCGATATCGAGACAACCTCCCGCAGCGGGGGGCCGAAGATGATCTCCCCGGGCAAGAGGATCTCGGGCGATGCGACCCCGGACTGGGGGACGGCCGTTGTTCAGTTGCCCTGGTACCTCTACCTGTATTATGCGGACATTCAGACCCTCGAGACGTGTTATCCGGGAATGCAGAGCTGGCTCGCTCACCTCGGCGACATCGCGGAAGGTCACATTGTGAGCGCGGGGCTGGGCGACTGGTGCGCCCCCAACGCGCTGGCCGGCTACACGCCGATACCGCTAACATCCACCGGCTACTACTACTTCGATGCCCGGATTATGGAGGCGGCAAGCCGGGCGCTGGGCCGCGAGTCCGGCTCGCGGCGGTACGGCGCGCTGGCGGACGCCATACGCGCGGCTTTTATCAGCCGCTTCTGGGATTCCGAGACCTGCTCTTACGGCTCGCAGACAGGGAATGCATTTGCGCTCTATCTCGGCCTCGTTCCGGACGGCTTCGAGCAGGCGGCGGCGGATGCCCTTGCCCGCGATGTCGTGGAAGCGCACGGTGGGCACCACAACACCGGCATCACTGGCAGCCGCCATCTCTACTGGGCGCTCAGCGAGTACGGCCACGGCGAGGTTGCCCTCGGCATGCTGCGAAAGCGGGACTATCCGAGCTTTGGGCAGCTGTTCGACATGGGTGCGACCAGCATGTGGGAGAACTGGGGCGAGAAGTGGATAGATGAGCAGGAGGGGGAGCGGTCGCAGTCGCACCCCATGCAGGGCGGCCTTGACGCGTGGTTCTACAACGGGCTCGCGGGGATTAACCCTTCGCCAGAACATCCCGGCTTCCGGCACATACTGCTGCGCCCGCAGGTCATGGGCGACCTCGAGTTCGTGTGCGCGAGATACGAGTCGGTCGTGGGGCCGATCGCCAGCTGTTGGCGCGTCGAGGGGGATGCGTTCGAGTGGCAGATAGAGGTTCCCGCGAATGCGACGGCTGATGTCTTCGTGCCCTGCGCGGAAGCCGCGTCCATAACCGAAAGCGGCAGCCCGGCTTTGGACGCGCCCGGCCTGTCATTTGTCAGGACCGGGGGAGGATGCGCGATCTTCCGAGCCGGCGGCGGGCAGTACACGTTCCGATGTCCGGTCCCGGTGCGGCATCAGGAGGTGACAATGGGGTGACGGTTCGCAGGCTCCTCATCGTTGGCGCCGGGGGATGGGGAAAGGTGCACGGCAACGTCTACGCCGAGCACAGGCAGTGGACTGTCAGCGCCATCGCCGATGCCGACCCGTCCGTGCTGGCGGCGGCAGGGGAGCGCTTTGGCGTGCCTCCAGACCGGCTCTACCACGACCCGGCGCGCGCCATTGCCGAAGCGCAATACGACGCCATCTCCGTCGTCATACGCAACCCGTTCAAGACACCCATCATCGCGCGGGCGCTCCAAACAGGGGTGCCCGTTTTTACAGAAAAGCCCATTTGCCATACCGTGGACGATCTTCGGCGCATCCGCGCAGCCGCGGCACTGGGCGGCGGACCTCTCATGGTGTCGCAGAACTACCGGTTCGACCCTCAGGCACGCGGCGTGCGCGAGATGATTCAGGAGAAGAAGCTCTGGGGGCCGCTGCAGGGGATGCTTGTGGATTTCGCCCGGCGCCTTGGCTCGGGCGATGCGCATATTACGCGCTTTCGCGGGGGGCTGGGACTGAACGCCGAGATGTGCATCCATCATTACGATCTGATGCGCTATCTCACCGGCAGCGACCCCCACTTCATTCGGGCCATAGCCCGGGAAAGCCCTCGCGGCGGCACAGCCGGATGGGACACTCTGGACGTGCTTCTGGAGTTCCCCGATCTCCTCACCGCCTGCTATCACGCGAGTTATGACGTGCCCGAGAGCAGGACTCCGTGGGGAGGCGAGTGGACGCTGGATTTCGCTGAGGGGTCGCTCGTCTTCTGCCCTTACGCCGATGGCGCCTACCCTGTCAGATACAGCAGACCGTGGACGCACGC
>JAGVUD010000415.1 GCA_019136435.1 Armatimonadota bacterium
GAACGTCTTTCCGTCGCAGGTGATGGACGTCTGGAACGCGTTCAGCAGGGGCGGCGGCGACAGGGAGCAGCAGTTCGTCTCGGCGCTGCGCGAGGCGCTGCAGGGGTTCCCGCAGCGCGCGGCGTCCAAGTACGCCCTGCACCTGTGCGGAATGCCCGAAACCCGCGTCCGGCCGCCCGAAGTCGAACTGACGCCTGAACAGAAAGCGCGGCTAACCGCCCGGCTTTGCGGCTGAGGCGATCTTCCGCCTCACCTCATCCAGCAGATCCGCCGCCTGTTCGTCCAGTTCGGGGTCCAGGGCGCCCGCTGCTTCCAGCACCGGCCGCATGTCCTTCATGGACTCCTCGCGGCGCACCAGCAGGTCAGCGGACTTCCGCCACTCCTCAACGGCCCGCGCGCGCTCGCCCCGCGCTTCCAGGTCGTCGCCAATCGCGGCGTGAGCCCAGGCGTAGGTGACGTCCACAATCTGCGGAATCGCCCGAACCTGCCCGTAGGGGCTGTCCTCGATGCGCGTCATCTCCCGCCACAGCGCCAGCGCTTCCTTGCTGCGTCCCAGCGATTCCAGCAGGCGCGCCTCGTCGAGCAGCAGGCGCGGCGACAGCGGGTCGAGTTTGCGGGCTTCCCCGTACTGCTTCAGAGCCTCTTCGGGCTGCCCTTTGCGCAGCATAAGGTCCGCGAGAGACGTGGGAATCTTCGGGTTCGTCGGCTCGAGCTTTTGAATGCGGGCGAACTCGCGCAGGGTTGATTCGCTGACAGTGCCCTCCTCGCTGACCGCGCCGTACTCGGCGATTCTCTGCCGGGCGCGTACGTTCCACGGGGCCTTGCGCGCCGATTCGGCCCACTGCTCCCCCGCCGCCAGCCAGTCGCCCGTCCGCTCATACTCCTCCGCTCTCGTCTGATGAGTCAGCGACAGCAGGCACATTTCGGCCAGAACCAGCGCGGCCGTCCCAACAGCCGCCAGCGACCATCCCGCCGCCGCGCCCGAACGCCGGCCGTGCTTCGGGCCATCGCCGGTGAGGCAAGCGGCGAGCAGCCCTGTCACAGCCGCAACCGACAGCAGAATCGGCAGGCACCACCAGTCCGAATCGAACAGCCCCCGCGCCGCCGTTGCCGCCGATGCGCCAAGAGCCGCCGAAACATACGCCGCGCTCTCGCGAGCAGCGCTTCGCCTGGCCAGCCGCACCGCCGAGGCGGCGGCAATCGCAAACCACGCCGCGAACCCGAGCACGGCGGCGGGGATGCCGCTCTCCGCGGCCGCCTGCAGATAGTTCGAGTGCGCCAGCCGGGTGTAGCCCGCGATGGCGTAGCGCTGCATCGCTACCTCGTACGATCCCGGCCCGAAGCCCGTCAGCGGCCGCGCGGCGGCCATGCGCGCGGTCGCGGCCCAGGTGTATTTCCTGAACGCGAAGCTGTGACCCTCGCCCTGCGGCGACGCCACCCTCTCTCCCGTCGGCCGCCCCACGACTGCCGCAATCGCGACTGCCGCGAGAAGCGTCAGAGCGATCCTGCGCCAGCCCTGAGCGCCGCAGCCTCTGCCCAGAAGAACCGCCGCCGCGAACACCGCCACCCCCAGCGCTCCCGCCAGCACGCCCGCCCGCGCGCCGGTGAGGCTCAGCGCGACGATCTGCAGCACCGCCGCGAAACCCAGCCCGAGAGCGGCGCCGCGCTCTTTCACCGCAACCAGAAGCGCCAGCGTCGCCGGAATCGAGAACGCGAGGAACCCCGAAAGAAAGCCGGGGTTGAAAAACGTCGAAAAGACGCGCCACGCCGTATCGCCCGCGCGAGCGTGAACGGCGTACTCGTTCGCCCCGGCGGCCGAAACACCCAGCCCCGCGATGGCCAGCGCCGCGAACACGACCGGCCCTGCCTCCCTGCGGGAGGTCAGCACCGCCCCGAAAACAACCCCTGCGCTTACGAGGCTAAGCCCCCGGAAGATGCTCCGTCCATCGCTCACCGTGAAGAAGAAACTGACGAGCGTGAGAAGCGCGGCGGCGGCGATCAGGCTTATCCACCACGCTCGCGGCAGTTCCGCTCGCCCGCGCACCAGCCCCCAAGCAAGCGGCGCAAGCACCGCCAGCACAACCAGAAGATGTATCCCCATCTCCGAAGCGGGCTGCATGCGCGCCGACACAAAAGCCGCCAGCGCGATGGTCGCCGCGGAGCCCCACAGCGGCAGGGCGTCCATAATCGCCCTGGTTGCCGGAGCGTTCCGCCCTATCTGCGAAGCCCGAGCCATTTTGCCATCTTGTTTCTCGTGATGAAGTACGATGCCCGCACGAACAGACCGGCAGGCACGATGATCTGCTGAAGCACGCCCGCGTCCGCGAGATAGTGCTTGCGGAAGAAGAGGTACATGCTCCGGTGGTGATGGTAGATCATCCGGTTCGGGGCCAGGTCGCTTGCCCGCGCCTTCTTGTGCTTTATCTCCGACTCCGCGCAGAACAGCACCGTCCAGCCCGCCTTGCGCGCGCGCCAGCAGATGTCCACGTCCTCGACGTACATGTAGTAGTCTTCGTCCAGGCCGGTCAGGTCCTTCAGCGCTTCCCTGCGGATGAGCATGGCCGCGCCGCTCACCCAGTCCACTTCGCGCGTGTCATGATGGTCCCAGTCGCTCTGGAGATACTCCCGCGTGTAGCGGTTCCTGGGGAACAGCCGCCCCAGAATGCTGTTGCGGAAGAAGCCCGCCGCAAGGGTGGGGAAGCTGCGTGCGGAGTATTGCACGCTGCCGTCCGGGTTCAGAATCCTCGGCCCCAGAATGCCCGCCTCCGGCCTGCTGTGGGCGCAGGCGACGAGTTCGGGCAGCGAGCGCTCGCCAATGATCGTGTCCGGGTTCAGCAGCAGAATGTAGCGTCCGCGGGCCACGGAGATCGCTTTGTTGTGCCCGCGCCCGAATCCCAGGTTGCGCTCCTGCGCCAGAAGCCGCACAACCGGAAACTGGGCGCGGGTGTCCTCAACCGACCCATCGCCCGACGCGTTGTCCACCACGATCACCTCGCACGTCAGGCCGTTCACCGCGAAGCTGCTGCCCTCCGGCTGCCGCCGGGCTTCCGGCGGAACGAACGACCCCAGACACTCCAGCAGATCTTCGCGCGTATGCCAGTTGACAATGGACACGCTGATGTCCACGCCGTGCCCGTTCGCTTCCGTCATCCGCGCTTTGCCATCGCTGTTCGCCACATGCAGTTTGTCCACGATATCGCCGAGGCGAGCCAGAGCCCCGGAGCGAAGCAGCGTCCTTTCCAGTGTTTTGCGTAAAACCGCATCAGACCATCGTGAGAATGCCGGAAGATCGCCGCTCCGCCTTTCTTCGTTCCCTGCCCCCCCACGTGCCACACCCGCGCTTCGGCCACAAACCAGATTTCGTATCCCGCCTCCTTTGCCCTCCACGCCCAGTCCACATCGTTGAAGAGAATCGGGAACTGCTCGTCCATGAAGCCGATGTCCTCGATCACCCGGCGCGGAATCGCCCAGCAGGTCGCCATGGGCTGGTCCACCTGACGCGTGTGAAGGTGATCGAACCAGGTCATTCTGTACGAACCGACGATCCTGCTTTGCGGAAACACCCTGTGCAGCCGCGTTGCCGTGAAGAAGATGCCCGCCGGCCACGGAAACGAGCGGCAGGAGTCCTGCACCGAGCCGTCCGGGAACACGAGCTGCGCGGATGCGATGGCTGCCTTCGGGTGCGACTCCAGAAACTCGATCAGCGTCTCCAGCGCCCCGTCTGTCACCTCCGTGTCCGGGTTCAGCAGAACAATGTTCTCGCCTGTCGAATGCTCGAACGCCAGATTGTTGCCCCGCGCGAACCCGAGATTCGAGGTCTGTGGCAGGAACTTCACGGAAGGGAAGTCGCGCTCGAACCGGGCAAGCTCGAAGTCGTCGCTCGCGTTGTCCACGACGATGACCTCGTGCCCGCCCGCGGGCGGGAACTGCCCGAGCGATTCCAGCAGCCGCCGCAGAAGGGCCGATGTCCGCCAGTTAACGATCAGGACCGATGAGCGCATCCGCCAGCTC
>JAGVUD010000023.1 GCA_019136435.1 Armatimonadota bacterium
GTACGCCCCCGCAATGCGCGTCATCGTAAACTTCTTTGTAAGCGCGGCGCCCCCCGCCATAAGCGGCACATCAATCCCTGCGGCGGCGAGGTCGCCTGCCGTGACAACCATCTGCTGAGCGGAACGTACAAGCAGGCCCGACAGGCCGATGATGTCCGGCTTGTGTTCGCGCACTGCCTCGATCAACGTCTCCGGAGGCACCTTTATGCCAAGGTTGACGATCTCATAGCCGTTGTTCGAGAAGATCATGTCCACCAGGTTCTTGCCGATGTCGTGAACGTCCCCCTTCACGGTAGCAAGAACCATCCTGCCCCTGGTTGACGTGCTCACGCCGGGCTCCAGAAACTGCTTCAGATAGTCCACGGCGGCCTTCATTGCCTCGGCGGATTCAAGCACCTCCGCGACTATGAGCTTGTTCGCGCCGAACAGGCGGCCAACTTCGTCCATCCCGGCCATCAGAGGGCCGTTGATGATCTCGAGCGGCGTTGCCCGCGTGAGCGCCTCGTCCAGGAACCGCTCGACTCCGTCGCGCGTCCCGGTCAGCACCGCGCGCGAGATGCGCTCTTCGGCCGTCAGTGCCGCCAGTTCGTCCTCCCGCTCGGCCGGCCTGGCATCGCGGAAATACGCGGCAAAGGCCGCAATCGGGTCGCTCGTGCGCTCGTACAGCAGATCGAGCGAAAGCCGTATCTCCTCTTCGGAAAGCTGGGCGTAGCGCCTGATACCCGCCGTGTTGACGATCGCCATGTCGAGCCCGGCCTGCGTGTTCTCGTACAGAAACACCGAGTTCAGCACCTCGCGTCCCGCCGGCGGAAGCCCGAAACTTACATTCGAAATCCCCAGAATCGTGAACGTGTCCGGCCAGAGCTTCTTGATCTCAGCCACGCCCCGGATGGTCGCGGCGGCAGCGCCCCGGTAGTTCGGGTCTCCGGTGCCCGCGGGGAAGACGAGAGGGTCGAACAGGATCTCGCCCGGTGCGATCCCGTATTTCCCTGTCAGCAGTTCGTAGCACCGCCCGGCGATTTCCACTTTGCGCTCCACCGTGACCGCCATCCCGGCTTCCCTGTCTTCGTCAATGAGTCCCACCACAAGCGCCGCGCCGAACCTGCGCGCGAGCGGACAGATCTGCTCGAAGCGCTTCTCGCCGTCTTCCAGGTTGACCGAGTTGATGACCGGCTTGCCGCCGATGCGCTTGAGGGCCGCCTCGATGACCGCCGGGTCGGTGGAGTCAATCATGATCGGCGCGCGCACCTTGCGCAGTAGCGGCTGGAGCACGGCAATCAGGTCTTCCTGCTCGTCGCGGTCGGGATCGGCGGTGCAAAGGTCCACAACATGCGCGCCTTTGGCCACCTGCTCTTTGCCGATCTCGGCGGCGGCGTCGAACTTGCCCTCCGCGATCAACTGCCGGAACCTCCTGCTGCCAATCACGTTGGTGCGCTCTCCGACGAGCGCCGGCCGGGTTATGTCGTTGAGTAGCAGCGGCTCCGCTCCGGCAAGCGCCGCGCGCTGAGCGGTGGGGCGGGGGGTGCGCGGGCCGAACTCGCGGGCAAGAGCGGCGAGAGCTCTGATGTGCTCCGGACGCGTTCCGCAGCATCCTCCCACGACGTTCACAAAGCCCTCGGATGCGAACCTGCCAAACGCCGCCCGGAAGTCTTCTGCCGTCTGGTCGTACTGGCCGTCGGTGTTGGGAAGCCCGGCGTTCGGGACGCAGGCGACCGGGAGGTGCGAGATCTCCGCAAGCGTGCGTACGTGGCCGGTCATCAGGTCCGGGCCGGTCGCGCAGTTGAGTCCCAGATAGAGGAGATCCTGCCCCGCCATGGTGTAGTACAGCGCCTCGATGTTCTGTCCGGCGAGCATCGTGCCGTTCATCTCGATGGTGGCCGACACAGCAACGGGAGCCTGCCTTCCCGTTTCAGCGCGCGCAAGTTCGATTCCCCGCAGGGCAGCCTTGAGATTCACCGTGTCCTGCTGCGTCTCCAGCAGCAGATAGTCGGATCCGCCCAGAAGCAGGCCCAGCGCCTGGAGGCGAAACGCCTCAACGAGTTCCTCGAACGTGACGCCGCCCGTGACCGTTATCGCGCGGTTCGTTGGGCCCATCGAGCCCGCCACAAACACCCGCCTCTGTCCGGCGTGCTTCGCTGCGGCAGCTCGCGCGATCTCGGCCGCGCGCCGGTTGATTTCGACGGCGTCGTTCTGGAGGCCGTACTCGCCCAGCACGATGGTCGAGCCGTTGAAGCTGTTCGTTTCAACCACGTCCGCTCCAGCCTCGATGAACGACCGGTGAACCGCCTCGACGAGGTGTGGAGCGTGCAGGTTCAGCGATTCGTTGCACCCTTCCAACGCCTCACCGCCAAAGTCCGCCGCTGAAGGGCGCAGAGCCTCCAGTGACGTCCCCATGGCGCCGTCGAGAACCAGTATCCGGATCTCGAGCGCCTGCCGCAGTGCTCGGATCGTATCGGTGTCAGAGTAACGGGCCATTGCTGCTCCTGCTCAATCGGGCTGTTCCGGCAAGCATCGCTCGCATGCGTCCGGCTTACGGTTGGTCATCGGGCGAAGTATCCGCTCCAGAGCGCACGGATGGCAATCTCCCGGCCTCTTCTTACAGGGCCTCCATAACCTGCGCCGCCGTCTTATGGTTCCCAAACGGCGGCATCAGGTAAACGCCCTGGGTGACGGACCGGGCTCTCGTCAGGAACTCCTGCGAGCGCTCGATGCCGTACTTGCGCGCGTCTTCGTCGCTCATCTGCGAGATTGCCGAGCGCATCTCGTCTGGTATTGAGATACCCGGAACTTCGTTCTGCATAAACTCGGCGTGTCTTGCGCTTCGCAGCGGCAGGACGCCGACAAGCAGAGGAAGACCATGAGCCGAGGCGTCCGCAACCGCGCGCTCGAGCGCCTCCCATTCGAAGATCGGCTGCGTGTAGACAAGCTGCGCGCCTTCGTCTGCCTTTCTGGCAAGACGGGTGCGTTCGAGGTCCGTGTCCGGAGCAAGCGGGTTATATGCGACGGCGACCAGAAACTGGGTCTTCTCTGCGATAGAGTTTCCGCCCAAATCTTGTCCATCGTTGAACAAACGCAGAATGCGCACGAGACCGATGGAGTCAATATCGAACACCGAACTCGCGGTCGGGTAGTCGCCGATCAGGGCCGGGTCGCCGGTGATTGCAAGGATGTTGCGAAGCCCCAGAGCGTGACATCCGAGAAGATCGGCCTGTACGGCAAGGACGTTCCTGTCCCTGCAGCAGAAGTGCATCATCACGTCTATGCCGACCCGCGTCTGAATCAGATGCGAAGCGACCATCGGGTTCATGCGAAGCCTGGCCCGCGCTCCGTCCGAGATGTCGATGCAGTCCACACCGTGCTTCTTAAGGATCGCCGCGCCCTCCAGAACCTTCGAGAGGTCGGCGCCGCGTGGAAGGTCGAGTTCCACCGCTACCACGTACTTCTTGCCCAGCTTCTGCGAAAAAGCGGAGCGCTGGTCAATCTCTATCCGCGGGCCGGCCTGCTCTCTTCGGCGCTCCACAACTGCCGCCGCGCTCTGCTTGGCGGCCGGACGCAGTCCTGTGAGCGCCTCGGAGAGAGCGTGGATGTGCGCGGGAGTGGTGCCGCAGCATCCCCCAACAATGTTCGCGCCCGCCTCTGCGATAATGCGGCCATAGCGGCCGAAATACGCGGGGGGCATATCATAGGTTATCTGGCCGTTGATGATCTGGGGCATGCCCGCGGTCGGCATCGCCGATATCTTCGCGTCCCTGTTTCGGGCCATTTCCTCTATGATGCCGAGCATCCGCTGCGGTCCAACCGTGCAGTTGCTGCCGACAACCGTTGCGCCCATCTTCAGGACGGCTTCCGTCACCCGGGCGGGAAGGCCCTCCGCAAGGGTTTCGCCGTCCTCTATGAACGTCTTGTGCGCAATGATGGGAAGGTGCGGGGCGATCTCTCTGGCCACGGCAACCGCGATCTGCAACTCTCGAAGATCGGCGAACGTCTCGACGATGAGCAT
>JAGVUD010000497.1 GCA_019136435.1 Armatimonadota bacterium
TACCTGCATAGTGCTCAAAATCTCTCGCCTTTTTTTCGCTTGCGCGCGATGGCTCAACGCGCCAGTGTAGCTAATTGCCGAAACGGGTGTCAAACCAGAACGGCCTCTGCCGGGTGCGCGTCTTGATCATGGCGAACGGTTGTACGGCATGATTTGTGGAGGTGTTTGTTGAAGTTTCCTTTTGGCGATAGCCGAAGGGAGATTCAACAGGATGTGCGACAGCCGGAAGCGACAGATCGAGGAGTTGACGGAGCAGTTTCGTAAGCTGCTGGAGGAGAAGTATCCCGAGAAGGGTTCCACTCTGGCGCGGATTGAGGAATTGACCGAGGAGATAGGCCAGGCCATCGAAGCCGAGATCGAGGACGGCGCCATTCGCGAGCAGGGGGAGGGCAAGGACTGCAAGGACACGTTCTGCGCTTGCGGGAGGAAGGCTCGGTATGTCCGCAACTATATCAAGGAGGTGGTGACGCTTCACGGGGTTCGGCGGATCAGCCGCGCCTACTACAGTTGCCGCGTCTGCCGCCATGGCTTTGCCCCGCTGGACAAGCAGCTTGGTCTTGACGGTGGCGGCACCACCCTGTCGGTGCGGGCCAAGATCGCGCGCATAGCGGCGCTGGCGCCTTTCGAGCGGTGCGCCTGCGAACTGCGAGAGTTGTGCGGTCTAGACGTATCGGCCAAGACGGTGGAGCGTGTTGCGGAGGCTGTGGGCGAGGCGATAGGGCGCGAAGCTGCCGAGCGCGAAGCCCACATTCTATCGGGAATGGCCATTGAGCCAGCGTTCGCTCCTGAACGGCTGTATATAACCGTGGACGGGGTGATGGCTTCGGTGGACAAGGGGTGGCGTGAATGCAAGGTCGGGGCTGTCTACGAGACAAGGGCCACTGCTGACGGAAGGGCCGAGGCTACCAACATCGAGCATACCGCGACCTTTGGAGACGCTGAGGCTATCGGGGACAAGCTGTATGCGCTGGCGTTCCGGCGCGGCGTGGTGCATGCGAAGCAGACGGTGGTGCTCGGCGACGGCGCCCGGTGGATATGGAACCAGGCGCGGGACAACTTCCCGGGGTGTGTGGAGATTGTGGACTACTTCCATGCCGCACAGCATCTGGCGGAGGTGGCCAACAGCTGGTACGGGTTCGGCACGAAGAAGGCTGAGGCCTGGCTGGGGAGGGCAAAGCAGGATCTGATGGAGGGAAGACACGCCCGGGTCGTGCGGTCACTTGTCGCCTGGCGGCCACCCGATGCAGAGACCAAGAAGCTGAAGACGACGAGCCTCGGCTACTTCCGCCGCAACAGGGAGCGGATGCGCTATGACCAGTTCCTGCGGCAAGGGCTGCATATCGGCAGCGGTGTCGCCGAGTCCTCCTGCAAGACCGTGGTCCAGGCCCGCCTGAAGCAGTCCGGTATGCACTGGAGCGCGCACGGAGCCGAAGCCATGCTCCAGTTGCGCTTGCGCTGGCTGGACGAACCGACAGTCAACTTCGCAGCCTACGCCGCCCATGCCTGACCACCTACCACAAAATTGACGCACACCCCGCCTTGGAGTGCGAAAGCGCCAGCTTTCGCTTTCCCGGGCCAGGCGGTCCGAAGCGGCACTCACATGCAGCGCTCCCGCGCGCCCCCATCATCACTCCACCGCGAACACGCCCCGCGCCCCCATCATCACTCCACCGCGAACACGCCCCGCGCATTGCCCGCGAGGATCGCCGCCTTGTCCTTGTCCAGCAGGTCCGTCACCTCCACCTTCAGCCGCGCCGGAAGCGCGTACTGAAGCGGCAGGCCCGTCCCGAACAGAAGCCGCCCGGCCCCGGCAGCCTCCGCCAGCTTCTCGACGCACATCGCCGGCCCCTGTGCTCCCGCGATGTCCGTCCACAGGTTCGCAAGCCCTGCCATCTCCGGCGCCAGCGCCATAATCTCCCCGAACCGCGCCATGCTGATGACCGTCTTCATACGCGGGTGTTCGCCCGCCAGCCGCGCCGCCCCGGCCGCCGGCGCGGCTGGGACCTGAAACGCGGGCGGATGTCCGCGCTCATCTTCCAGCCGCAGCGTCACGATCACCGGCAGGCCCACGCCGGCCGCCGCCTCCGCCAGTTCCCCCATCCGCGGGTCCGATAGGCTGTAGGCGTGATACGAAGGAATCACGCGCACAGCCTGCGCTCCCATCGTCTCTTGCGCCGCCTGAAGATCGTCCTGCCAGCCGGGAGAGCAGGGGTTTATCACCGCCGCCAGGCTCAGGCGGTCCGCGCGCGCGGCTATGCCCGGTGAAAGCTCTTCGTTCGCTTCACTGCACAGCCTGTAGAACGCGCCCTGCAGCGGCGATACCAGCGCCCGCTCGATGCCGGCGGCATCCATCAGACGCAGAATGTCTTCCGCTGTTCTGTGCCGAAGCCGCCCGAACGGGTAATCGCCCGCCCACGCGCACGCGTCGAAGATCATCCTCCCTCCCTCTTCGCCAGCAGCATCTGCATGTTCAGCCCCAGCACCCTCGCTTTGTCCGCCACGCTCAGTTCGCTGCCCGCTATCTTGCCGTACGCCGCCGCGAGATCCACTCCGTCCGCGTCCGAGCCGAACAGCACCCGCCGCGCGCCCAGCTTCTTCACGGCCGTCTCCACCATCCCCGCGTCCACGATGGTGCCGCTCGTGTCAACGTACAAATTCGGGCAGTCGCGCACCGCGTGTATTCCCCGGCGCCATTCGCCCGCGATGTGCGCCATGATGATGTCCGCCTCGGGGTGGCGCCGGGCCAGTTCGGCCACCTCCTCCGGCTCCGACTCGTGCGGCAGGTTCCCCGCCACCTTGTGCCAGGAGTGCTGCAGCACGGGCACGCGGTATGCGATGGCCTGCTCAACCAGCGGAAACACGCGCGCGTCGTTCGCGCGGACGGCCACCCAGAGCTTCAGCCCGCTCATCCCCTTTTGTTCGATGCAGCGGCGGAACTCATCCATCGCCGCTTCGGGGTAGGCCGGGTTCACCATGCAGAAGCCGAGAATTCGGCCCGCATGGCGCCGCATCGCTTCGGCGACATCGTTGTTCGCCTCAACGCAGATCTCCGGCGCGGGCTCGTACTGCCAGACGCGCCCGAGCGACGATGCGCACAGCCACTGAACGCCGAGCCTGTCCGCCGCGCGCATCACCTCCGGCGCAACCACCGCGCCATTCAGATGGATATGACAATCAATGACCATCGTTCTTCATGTTTGGGCGTCGCCGCCCGCTCCTCCTTCGTGCCCGAAAAGCAGGACTTTCGCGCCCCTGTCCGTAAACTGCCGACTGCAGGCGCGCGGACAGGAAGTCCCGCGCCGGGGAGATTGGGCAATGCCGGGCAGGTCGGGAATCATTTTATCTGTGCTTGCGGCGCTTGCGGTCTCGGGATGCTCCGAGCGGCCGCTCGGTCCGGGTTCGAAGGCGGGACAGGTGGCGGTGAACCGCGCCGATGGCGCGCGGATGGTGTGGGTGCCCGCGGGCGAGTTCGCCATGGGCTCCACCGCCGAAGATGTCGCGCGTCTCGTCAGAGTAAACCCCCGCCTCAATGCCGAATCGCTCGCGTGCGAGATGCCCCGGCGCAAGGTGTATCTGGACGGCTACTGGATATACCGGACCGAAGTGACCGTTGCGCAGTATCGCAGATTCTGCGAGGCGACGGATCGCCCAATGCCGAACCCGCCCGACTGGGGCTGGAAAGACAACCATCCCGTCGTCAACGTAAGCTGGGACGATGCGGCGGCGTACGCCGCGTGGGCCGGGGGGTCTCTGCCCACCGAGGCTCAGTGGGAGAAGGCCGCCAGGGGGACGGACGCCCGCGCGTACCCGTGGGGTGAGGACTGGCCTCCGAAGGCGCGCGTGGCCAACCTGCCGGACGCCGCCCTCGCCAGCCGCGCGCCCGAGCTTGCCCAGTGGAACGACCTGGGCTACCCGGTGGTGAAGGGGTATGACGATGGCTTTGCTCAGGCTGCCCCCGCCGGCTCGTTCCGCGCGGGCGCGAGTCCGTACGGGTGCCGGGATATGGCGGGGAACGTGTGGGAGTGGTGCGCCGACCGCTATTCCGCGACCTGCTACGCGAAGGCACCGCTGAAGAACCCGCCGGGGCCGTCAACGGGCGGCATGCGCGTGCTTCGCGGCGGGTCGTGGCTGAACGATGACGACGGCCCCTTCCGCTGCGCCAACCGCGACCACTTCTATCCCGACTACCGCCACTTCACCTACGGCTTCCGCTGCGTCAGAAACCCTTAGCCCGCCGTTCGTCATTCCCGCGGAGGGGCTTCTGAATCTTGCCAGTGCATCGGATGCGGAGTTCTCTGGAACGAACGCGCCGATGCACGGCCGACGCGCCGTCGCACCGGTCTTTCGCCTGCGGCCAGGCCGGCCGCCCCTGGATTCCCCTCTCAGCGCCTCCACAATCTTCATCCGTTCAGCGATTCCGCACAAGACCAGCCGGCCCGGTCGAACCACTCCCTCCCGTTGACGCCTGTCTCTCCCGGGGTCATAATCACCTGGGAGGTGTGGTGCAATGAAAGAGCTTCTCCTGGCCGCAGCGCTTCTCTCGCTCGTTCTGCCCGCTCAGGGCGCCTACGTAGTGCGGGTCAGGGACCTGCAGTATTCCCCGACCCCGCCGAACCCCATCAAGGTTGCGGGCCGTGTCACGTCTGTCTTGCCGCTGAAGGTGAGTGACGGTGAAGGAGAGATCACTGTTGCCGGAGTGGAGG
The DNA here is from genome assembly GCA_019136435.1 of Armatimonadota bacterium. Lineage (GTDB taxonomy): Bacteria > Armatimonadota > UBA5829 > DSUL01 > DSUL01 > JAGVUD01. The sequence goes on from JAGVUD010000497.1 coordinate 4,704, forward strand.
CGGCGATGTCGGACTTCCTTGTGGTGACGGGTGACTGGGACGGCAGCGTCCTGACTGTCACCGGCCTGGTGGAATACCTGGTTGGCCCTGCGGCTACCGAGATGGTCTACATTTCCGCCGGCAGCTTCCTGATGGGCAACAACGGCAGCGAGCCGTACACCCGCCCCGAGGAGCTTCCGCAGCACACGGTGGATCTTTCGCGTTTCTGGATCGGGAAGTACGAGGTGTCGCGGTGCGAGTACCGGTGTTTCATGGAGGCGGGGGGTTATAGCAATCCCGCGTACTGGTCGAGTGATGGCTGGAGTTGGAAGGTGTCGCAGGGCCGGACGGAGCCCGGTAACTGGGCGGAGGAGCAGGACTGGGGCTCCGGCCTGTTTGCGCAGACGGATTCCCACCCGGTTGTTGGCGTGTCGTACCACGAGGCTGAGGCGTACTGCAACTGGGCGGGGGGACATCTGCCCACAGAGGCTCAGTGGGAAAAAGCTGCCCGCTGGACCGGAAGTTACCCGAACGTGTATCCCTGGGGAAACGTCTGGGATGCTGAGAAGTGCAACAACTGGTACGACACGAACCCCGCGGGCGGAGGGTACAAGTGCAGGCAGACGGCGCCTGCCGGAAGTTACCCTGCCGGTGCAAGTCCCTCCGGGTGTCAGGACATGGCGGGCAATGTCTGGGAGTGGTGCCAGGACTGGTACAAGTCCTATCCGGGAAGTAGTTCGCCATTCGACTATACGGACGGCTTCAGGGTCTTGCGCGGCGGGTGCTACACCAACTACAACAGCGACTGCCGTGCCGCTACGCGCAACAGCGAGTTCCCGGTTGGCTACTGGTATCTTTACGGGTTCCGTGTCGCCCG
>JAGVUD010000207.1 GCA_019136435.1 Armatimonadota bacterium
AACATCGGCCTTCTTGTCACCACTTATGGCCGCGTCACGGATTCGGGCCGAGGCTGGTTCTATGTGGACGACGGGAGCGCGGTGTCTGACGGCTCGGGAGTCATCGGAATCTGCGTGGACGCCGGGGGCATGCAGACGCCTGCCGCGGGTTCTCTGGTCAGCGTTACCGGAATCTCCCGGTGCGAGTACTATCTCGGCAAGCTGGTCAACCTGCTGTCGGTGCGCGCGCAGCCGGACATTCTGGTTCACGACATCGGTCTGACGCTGCTGGCTTCGCCGGTGGACGGAGACGCGCCGCATCCAAGGAGCAGAACCGCATCGGAGTAACGTCCGGATTGCCCGGGCAAGATTGGAGTTAGCCAGGCGGCGGGGCATTCTGCCCCGCCGCCTGAGTCTTGAATGCCTCCCCCGATGACGCCTGCTTCGGCGATATCTCCCGAACAGTCTCAGCCGCTGTCGAGAGGGGCTGCGCGCTGAGCGTCCCTTCGCGAATCCATTGCGCGGCCCGGCTCCAACGGCCTGTTGCTTTCCCGCCGTTCCAGCGCGCTGCGGCCAGCAACAAAGATGGCCAGGGCCCGGCATGGAGTGCAATCCCCGCCGGGCCTTCATTTTCTTTGAGCGCCGGACGGCAAAAGGGCTTCTTTTCTCGTGAGCGCCGTGATACAATGCGAGCGGCCTTGGGGGTTGGTGGGCCTCCTGAGTATCGTTGTGTGCTCAAAACTCGTCTTGACAACAGCCCTGACACTGGCGCTGATTGGACCGTGTGCAGGTGCTCCGCGTGTGGCTAACGTCGTTCCCCCTGACGGCGCGAAAGCCGTGCGTACATCCTCTAATATCCGCGTGGACTTCGATACGGTGATGGATGCTTCCAGCATCACCACCACCACCGTGCTGCTGGATGGCAAGCCGCTCTCAGAGATACCCGGCGCCGCCGTCGTCCACCCAACCGGGACATCCTCGGTCATTCTTCTCAAGCTGGCGCCGAACAACGGCTACCGCTTCACGCTCACAACCGGAATCCGGGACAGCAACGGACAGGCCCTCACCGAACCATACACCTGGGAGTTCGTTACCGCGTCGCGCGTGGATAACCCGGACAATCCTCTGCTCGTGCTTGCGCGCTACCCGAGGCTGAACGAGTTCGGGGTCCCCACCAATGCGCCGGTCACAGTCACCTTCACGACGGAGCTTTCCCCGGAGTCGTTCGGGCCTCACAGCGTCCTTGTCCGCGGATTCCCCGGGGGCAGCCCGGTGCCGGGCAAGGTGTCTGTCAAGGGCAAACGGGTCGTCTTTCGTCCTGATGCTCCGCTTTCGGCGAATCACCCCTACGAGGCTGCCATATCCGGCGAGAGCAGGAGCCGCCGGGAGACCATCTCGAGCGAGCAGACTTCGTGGCGTTTTACGACCGGTGATGGCCCGTCGGACGGCGTGGTCATCGCCGATGCCTGGATCGAGTCCTACATCAGCGCCGATGAGAGGCGTTTCGTTTTCCATGCCGCTATTGAGCGCCTTGGCAAGTCCGGCGCCGCGGCGAGTGGTTCGCAGGCGCTCGCCTCTGGCCCGCGGCAAGAGCCGGCCTTTGTGGTGAAGGCCGCGGTTGCCTCTCTGGCGGAACTGCTTCCGGGGCAGCCTGTCAAGAACGCCGCCACCCGCATTACCGATGCTGCCGCGATGCCGGTCAGCAACGGCAGCCCGCCGGTAAGGATTGACTCCGCTTACACGCAGAGCCGCGGCAGCATTCAGGGAAACAGCGTTGGCGCGGCAAGCGGCGAGTCCTTCCGGAGCAGATACGATGCTCTGGTGCGGGACGCCCTGGCCAATGCCTCCGCTGTCGTCATGAGAGATTCCGGCGATCTCGCAGGCTGCGGCGACGCCGACCAGAATGACGGGGTGTATTCAGGAAGGATGTCCCTGTCCGCAGGTTTTCCGGGCGGGCAGGCGTGCGCCGCATTCACAATCGTTCCGGATGGGGCGGAGCCGTCCAAGCCGGTTACGATTCCCGTGTACGTGAACCCCTCGGCAAGAGATGCGGGGAATCCCGCGTCTGCCGGAAACCTCCAGGAGGAGAACCAATGAGCCGTCCTTGCTGCTGCGCTGTTCTGACTGTGGGCCTGGCCCTTCTCGCGTGCACTGTCGCGCCCGCATCCGGGTACTACTCCACCACCACACGTCACACGACAATGGGGAGTTGGACTCAATACACAAGAGCCGAAGGCCCCACCTTCTGGCTCGGTTGGGCGAGTGACGGAGCCGACCGGTGCCAGTGGTACACCGCTGAAGCCGGTGTGGCAAGGGACATGCACCTGCACTTCCGGCACTCTTTCAAGACACGAGCAAACGGCGACACCTCCGCGGACCACTGGTCGTGGGCCGAAGGCGTTGCCCAGGGTGTGGCCATTAGCCAGCGCACGCCCGCCGGCAGCTCTGATGCGGTCGTGCAGGCTGTTGTCAACGAGCGGACCTGCTACAACTGGAACGACGCTCTGGAGGTCGGGTCGGACGGCGGCGGTGCGATGGACACCATCGCGGAGGAGGCCCAGTTCCTGCCCTGCCTGGACGCTGTGTATGCCGGTAAGAGCGTCGAGAGCAGCATGTATCTCGGGAACGTCTACTGGTGGATGTACTCAATGACCAACCCTGCGCTCGTCCACTGGAACTGGACGGCCAGCACAACGTTCTTCACCCATACCGCCGGTGTCATGGACGGCCCCGGATGGTACAACAGCACGCAGGTCGGCACTGGCGGGGACACGCTGCCCGGCGGCACGCTGTCCTGGGGCTTCAACATACGTCCCAGGTATGCTGGTTCGTCTGAAGAGCACTTCCAGATGGAGTATGGAGCCAACAACTGGTTTGGTGACAAGGCTGCTACCAACCCGAACATGGCGACCGCTGTCAGTGTGACCCGCAAGGCTCCTGGCGCCACGGACGGCTGGCACAACGGTGCCAGGAAGAAGGGCGAGACCGTGCGGCTGTCAGTCGCCGGAGCGGACAGCTGGGGCGCGGGAAGCGCCTACTCCTGGGACTGGGATGCTGCGACGACCCAGGGCTGGCATACCGCCAACGTCTGCACGGTCACGCAGGAGGACTCGAACGACCGCTTGCGGATTGATGTCACGGGCGCGGACCCCTACTGCCACAGTTCGAGCGGACTCGCTATTGATGCCGCAACCTGCAGATACATGACGATTCGCATGGCGAGCACCGGCGGCAGCACGGCGCAGCTTTTCTGGTCGGGCAGTGCCGGCGGGTACAGCGGAGACCGGCACGTGGACTGGGGCATCATCCCCGACGGCATGTGGCATGTCTACCGGGTGGCGCTGCCGGCTTCGTGGAGCGGGACGATCTATCAGCTAAGGCTCGACCCCGTGGGCGAAGGCGCGGCAAGCGGCCAGGTCGTGTATGTAGACTGGCTGCGCATCCACAACGTGAACGAAGGGCTGTCGGGTGTCATCTGGCTCGCCACCACGCAGAGTTCGTGGAACCTTCTCAGCGCCCAGACCATGGCCTGGGACAGCGGCGCAGGCGCCTGGTACTACGACTGCACACTCGCCAACGGATATCCACAGACCTACTACGCCTGCCTGCGCATGAAGAACGACAACAATCAGGAGAGCGACAACCACGATCGGCGCTTTGGCGGCAGCGGCGGCGGCTGGGGATACCGGTCGTACAAGGTGCTGAACACCCCACCCACCGCGGCGAATACCAGTCTCGCCGGGAACCCGTGGACGGCGGATAACACGCCCACCCTGGCGTGGTCGTACGCTGACGCCGACCCGAACGCGCAGAGCAACTACCGCGTGCAGGTGGACGATGACCCCGCTTTCGGTTCGCCTGCTGTTGATACGAACTACGTGGCGGGCACGGCCGCTTCATATACGCCCGGAACAGGCCTTGCTGACGGCCAGTGGTACTACCGCGTGGGCGTGCTGGACGGCGTCTCACAGTCGGCCCGCAACGGCACGTATGCCGGGGGG
>JAGVUD010000148.1 GCA_019136435.1 Armatimonadota bacterium
AAAGAATCGCTATCTGGTCGGGCTCGATTGCTTCAACTGCGTCGTACACCCCCTGAACCTGCGCCGTCACCACCGTCGGCATCTGAAACGGCCGCAGCATCGGAATCATCATCACCAGCGCGAGCAGGACATACATCACGCGGCGGTCCAGCTTCTGAATCCGTTCGAAGAAAGGCACGGCTACAGCTCCCTCTCAAAGTAACTGCCGCGCTCCAGCGACAGCCATATTCTGAGCGCCATCGCCATCGCGCCGACGGCAAGTCCGAAGTTGATGCCCCGCTGCGCAGCTGCATTGGGCTGCGTCAGAATCCAGTAGCTGATATGCTCCAGACGAAAGTTGCTGATGAAACCCGTCTCCGGAATCCAACTCGTCAACCAGATCCCGATAGGCACCTGCCCGAGCATAACCAGAAACGCCGACACCATCATGATCGTCGCCTCGGCGCTGCGGATCCGGAACGACCTGTAGGCGGCCGAGATGATAAAGAACGCAATCAGCGAGAACATCGCCGCGTCAAGCGCGAACAGCAGCCCCCGCGTCGCGAGGTCGAAAACAGCAGCACTCTCCTCCATGCCCTTGTACGGCCCGTGCGTGCTCATGAACCCCGCGAGCGCCATCGCCGCAAACCCCAGAAAGAACAGCGCGCTGAAGAACCAGTTCTTCGAGCCCCGCAAAATGCTCTTGCCGTGGATATGCACCAGGTTCCACAGCCCCAGCGCGAAAGTGAACCCGGCTATAACCTGCCACGCCGTCGTGAGCTGCTGCACGCTCGGCGAAAGGAAGTTCTGGTCCGCGTCAAGGCGCGAGCCCGCCAGCGGCCGCAGATACCAGCCGAAAAGCGCCCGGACGGTCCGGTTCACGCCGTTGCCGCCCTCCAGAACCCGCTCGGCGGTCTCTTTCGCCGGAAGCAGATACTCCAGGCTGAAGTAAAGCCCCGCCACAAACGTCACCACCGCGATGAGGGGTTTGCGCGCGCGGCGGGGAACAAAGGTCAACCCCGCAATGAACAACGCGCCCAGAAGGAGCGACCCCGCGATGAACGCGATCTTGGTCGCGGTGTCCGTGTGAGCCGCAAAGAATTGGAAGCCCTGTTCTTTCATTCAGCCTTCCCGATAGTAAACCACTTCAGCACCGCCAGCCCGGGTTCCCACCACGGAGCGAGCGTCACCCCCAGAACCCCCAGCAGAATCAGCGACAGAAGCACGAGCTTCGAGTAGTCCTGCCCCACAAGGCTGCCGAGCAGCGTCGGCTCCCTCGAAAGATACGCGCTGCCCGCGTAGAACTCGTCGCCGATAATAGTGTAGTCGCAGGCGGCTATAAAGAAGGGGAGCTGTGTCGTATCCGGTGTGCCCGCCACCTGTATCGCCCCGATGTGGTGCCCCGTTTCGGCCAGAATCAGGGACTCCGCGAAGAAGTGCCCGAAGTACATGCAGCTCGCGGCCTTTTCGCGCGACATCAGGCCGATGGATGCCGAAGCGTAGGCGAACTGCTGATCCGAAAGAAAGCGGATGTCGTCCGGCTCGTACAGCTCCGGAGTGCCTTCGCGCGCATAAGCCTCTCGCGCCACCTCCTGCGCCACCGTCATCAGCACCGCGTCCGCAAGCGCCACAACCACCCTTGTCCGGAACTGCGCCGCCAGTTTCACGATATGGGAAAGGATCGAGAGCGCCTGCAGGCTAACGATGTCCAGCCCGCCCAGGCCGGGCGAGAAGAATATGGGCCGCCCCAGCTCGGTCGCGCGCCCGACAGCCTCGTCAATCGCCGAAAGACCGGGGATGCGCCGGATAAACAAATCCTTCCCACGACGCGCGGAGAATATCTTGTAGAGAATCAGGCTGATGAGGATCGCCTCGATCACTACAACCGGGAAGCTCGCGTGGTTCATGCCGGTTTCTTTTCCTCCGGAGCCGAACAATCCTGCTTCCCGTCGCAAAGCTCTTCAATTCTGGCTATCAGCCTGTCCACTCCGCCGGGGTGGTAGATAAGCCGCGTGAACGCCCCCACACCGTTCAGACCGAACACCGGCGCAAGCACCGGCGAGGCCATGACCAGCGCCTGCCCCGCCAGCCGCGAAAGCGGACGGTGCATCTCCAGAAACAGAATCGCCGGGGTTGTCAGCCCCAGCGCGACAACGCGCCGGGCGAACGCTTCGCACATCTCGTCCGCCTGCTCGTCGGTCAGCGGCTCGTGCAGATCAATCATGCCCCGTCTCCGGCCGCAGCCGCCTCACCGCTTCGGTTACTTCCTTCTCGTTGCCGTCGAACTCCAGAAACACGCCTCTGTATGCCTCGATGCGCGACCGCCTGTCGAGCGGCGACAGCTTCAGACCGTCCGGGGCCGCCCACACCCGGCGCACCCTGCTCCACTGGATCTCGCTGACGCTGAACAGGCACGACCGCCGCGCGGACTTCCGGGTGAGACGAAAGTGAACGGGGAAGATGTAATCCGATGCGGCCATCAGCACTGCCGCGGCCGCCGCGATACCGGCCGCCGGATGCCGAAGCGCCGCAGCGCCCGCAAAGCCCGCGGCAGCGGCGCACACAAGCACCACCGCAAGCCGCCACGGAGCGCGCCTCAGGCGATGGACGCTCCAGGTGAGGACGCCGGGGGTTTCCCGCGTGTTGTCGGAAACTGATGGCATGGCTGGTGAGGTATCTGCGAGGCCGCGAGGATTCTTCCCGGCGGCAGATGAGTTTTCGCGGCGCTGGCGCTTTGCTCCTGCTTCTTTCTGGTTTCCGCCCTACTTCGCCGCCGCCGGCGCCTTGTCCGCGCACATCTCGCGCGCCCGCGCTGCGACATCCTCCGCCGTCAGGCCGCACCCGGCAAGCTGCACCGCCGGCTTGTTGTGCTCCACGAACCGGTCCGGAACCCCGATGCGGGCCACGCGGCACTCCGGCGCCTTGTCGGAGAGCACTTCAAGAACCGCGCTCCCGAAGCCGCCGATGAGGGCGTTCTCTTCGAGCACGATCATGCGGCCGCACCTCTCGGCCGCCTCGCAGATGCGCTGCTCGTCCAGAGGCTTCACGAACCGCGCGTTGATGACCTCGGCCGAAACTCCGTCCGCCTCGAGCCGCGCCGCGGCTTCCGAGGCAACCTGCACCTGCGGCCCGACGGCCACAATCGCGATGTCCTCCCCCGCGCGAAGCGTCTCACCTCGACCTATCGGCAGCGCCTCCGGCGCCCGCTTCTGCCACGGAGCCGGACAACTCCCGCGCGGGTAGCGGATTGCCGACGGGCCGTCGTGCTGAACAGCAGTCAGCAGCATGTCCGCAAGCTCCTGCGCGGACGACGGCGCCATCACGACGATGCCCGGAATCATCCGGAGGAACGAAAGATCGAAGACGCCGTGGTGCGTGGGGCCGTCGTCTCCCACCAGCCCGGCGCGATCCAGGCAGAGAATGACGGGAAGGTTCTGGATGCAGACGTCGTGCAGAATCTGGTCGTACGCGCGCTGCATGAAGCTCGAATAGATTGCGACCACCGGCCGCAGTCCGCCCGCCGCCAGCCCCGCCGCGAACGTCACGGCATGCTGCTCCGCAATCGCAACGTCGAAGAACCGCTCCGGGTACTTCTCCGAGAAGCCCTTCAAGCCCGTCCCGTCCGGCATGGCCGCGGTGATGGCGGCGATCCGTCTGTCTTTCTCCGCGAGCTCCTCGATCACTTCCGAAAACACGCTCGTCCAGCTCGGGTTGTCGCCCGGCTTCTTCTCGAACTCCCCACACTCCGGGTCGAACGGCGTCACCCCGTGGAAGCAGCGGGCGTCGTCCTCCGCGAACTGGCACCCCTTGCCCTTGACCGTAACCACATGTACCAGCACCGGGCCCTTCATGTCGCGCACAGCCCTGAATATCTCGATCATCGCCTCGGTATCGTGCCCGTCAATCGGCCCGAGATACGAGAACCCGAGCTGCTCGAAGAGGGGCCCGTCCTTCGGCGACACGAAGTGAGCCATGCCCAGCCTGAGCCCATCCGCCGCCTGGTGAAGCTGCTTCTTTCCCACCTTGATGTGGTCCAGCACCTCCTTCGCCCTCTGCTCGAGATCCTGCACGAACGGCCGCGTCCGCAGCCGGGCAAAGTGATACGAAAGCGCGCCCACGGACTTCGCGATGGACATGGAGTTGTCGTTCACGATCACCGCGATGTTCGTGTTGAGCTGCGCCGCGTTGTTCAGCGCTTCAACGGCCATGCCCGACGTGAGGGCCGAGTCGCCGATCACCGCCGCAACGTGCTCGTCGCTGCCGCGCAGGTCGCGGCTCTTTGCGAAACCGAGCGCCGCCGAGATGGACGTACCCGCATGCCCCGCGCCGAACGCGTCGTACTCGCTCTCTTCACGGCGCAGGAAGCCCGAAAGGCCGCCGCCCTGTCGGATGGTGTCGAAGCTGTCGCGGCGGCCCGTGAGCAGTTTGTGGGGGTACGCCTGATGGCCGGTGTCGAACACGATGATGTCGCGGGGAGCGTCCCAGGCCGTGTGAAGCGCAATGGTAAGCTCCACCGTGCCGAGGTTGCTGGCCAGGTGCCCGCCGTTGCGCGACATCGCCCCGATAATCACCTGACGCAGCTCGCAGGCGAGATCGGCGCGCTCCTGCGCGCTCAGCGTTTTGAGATCGGCCGGGCTGTCAATCCGGTCGAGCACTCGTGCGTTCTCTTCGGATGTCATAGATGCGAAATGCCACTCTCCACACCCGTCCTACTCGACCGCGTCCGCGGGGCACGAGCCTCCCGCCCCAACAGGGGCCCCACGGGACGAGAGGCCCGGCCCACGCGCTAGGCGACGCCCCGGAGTATCCGGTCCATCGCCTCGAAATCCTCCAGTCTGTCCGCGTCCTCGCCGATCTCCGGCCAGCCGCACCGAACGGCCCGCAGCCTGCCGCCCATCACGCTGCCCGCTTTTTCCTCCACAAGCTCGATGCTGGCCGCACCGGCCCAGATCTTCTGCGCGATTGCAGCCCGCGCAAGAACCCCGGCCCCGATCATCCGGGCAAGAAGCAGCGGCTTCTTGCGCGCTTCGTAAAGCTCCTGAATGCGCCCGCGCGACCTGAGCGCGAACTCCCTCTTAATGAGGACTGCGTTGCCGCCGGTGAACGTTCCTTCGCGCACCCGCATGAATGTGCGCTTCAACTGCGGATACTTCAGCAGGCATTCGTCCTTCGGAATGATCGGGTAGGCGAAGTCCGCGTCCAGCCTCAGCGCAAGCTCCACGAAGTCCGATATTGCCGCGCCCGTCACCAGGGGGATGTCCGAGCTGGCCACAAGCACCGTATCCCCATCCCCGGCGGCCTCCAGGCCGCGCATCACGTTCTCAAGAAACGTCGCGCCCGGCGCCACGTCCTCATCGGCGCCCGTCTCCAACGCCCCAACGCAAGCGATCTTCCCGACGCAGCCCGAGTCGCGCAGCGCCGCGATGACCCTGTCCACCATGCGCTCGCCCGCAATCGGCACTTCGGCGCGCCACTCAACATTGTATCTTGCTTTGGTCTCAGCGTCCGCCGGCGCTCCGGCCAGAAGCACGCACTCCAGCATGGTCTTGCCCACTTCTACAGCCCCCGTGCACGCTTTCGCGTGCTGCTCGCGGCGGCATGCCAGACGTCTGCGAACGCCTCACACGCTTCCTGCGCCTGTTCGCGAGACGCGAAGACGCCGAACACCGCCGAGCCGCTCCCGCACAGCATTGCCTTCTCGGCCCCCGCCGACAGCAGGCGGTCTCTCAAGCTTCGCACCTCCGGGAAATGCTCGAATACCACCCCCTCGAAATCGTTGCTCATGCTCGCGATCATGCCGCCGCGGTCGTTTCTCCTGATGGCATCCAGTACCCTTTCCGCCGAGCGGCCGTCACCGTCGCGGCCTCTCCGGTCCATCTCGCGATACGCCCAGGCCGTGGGCGTTCCGCGCTCCGGCTTCACGATAAGCATATGCAGATCCACAGCCGGGAGTGTGAAGTCCGTCTCTTCGCCGCGTCCGCGCGCCCTTCCCACTCCGCCGTGAAGAAAGAAAGGCACATCCGACCCGATGCGCGCGGCGATTTCTTGCGGGTTCTCATCCGTGCCGAGCAGCCGCGCGACTGCCGCAATCGCCATCGCGGCGTTGGACGACCCCCCGCCCAGGCCGGCTTCCATCGGTATCCTCTTTCTGAGCCGGATGTCAAGCCCACCTCTGGCCTGCGCTCCGGCGGCGGCCTTGGCCGCCCGGACGATAAGGTTGCCGTCCCCCGGCGGCGCGTCTCCCTCCAGAACCGTCAGCCGGAAGCCCGCCTCCTGCGTCCGCCGAAACTCGATCAGGTCGGCCAGGTCCACCTCGCACATTATGGTGTCTATGTCGTGATAGCCATCCGGACGCAACCCGCGCACATCCAGGGCGAGGTTGACCTTCGCGCAGGACCGGAGTATCTCGACACCGGCGTCACTTTCGGGTTTGATGGCGGCTCCTCATCACAGTGCTCAGGCGGCATGCTATCAGTCTGGCCCTCCGCGGTCAACGGCTGCCCGCGCCTACCGCCGGGACACCCACTCGCGCGACCGAACGGGGTAGAGGCGCCACGGCTTGTCCACCGACTGCGAGATTCCGATGCGCGGGCGGGCGGCGATTTCTCCCGGCTCCCACCGGTCACGCAGCAGCGTCAGCGGGGGCAGGGCGAGCGGATGGCCGTTCAGGCTCCCGTCAATGCCCATCGCCTGGCAGATCTTGCCCGGCCCGCTCAACAGGTCGCGGGGGGCCGCCCGTCCCCGCCGCCTTGCCATCGCGTCCAGCCCCTCCAGCGGCTCCAGTGCCCGGATCAGCACGGCCTCTCCGTGCCCCTTCGGCGCCGTGACGAAGTTCAGGCACCAGTGGTTGCCGTAGGTGAAGTAAACGTACGCCAGCCCCGGCGGCCCGAACATCGGCGCGTTGCGCTTTGTTATCCCTCGCGACGAGTGCGAAGCCGGGTCGTCCTTCAGATAAGCCTCGGCCTCGACGATCCTGCCGGCCGTCCGCTCGCCGCCGATATCCGAAACGAGCACCATCCCGAGCACGCTTCTGGTCACCTCCAGCGTGCTCATTGTCCAGAACCCGTCCGGAAGCGGCCGCCCCCGGACGGTCAACTCTCGCGCCCCGTCCACGCAAGCAGCGCGTCGAGAGGCAGCGTGTTCAGCACGTCGTCCTTTGTCAGCCAGCCCCGGCGGGCCGTGCCCACGCCGTGAGCTATCTGCCCGAAGTGCCCGGGGTTGTGGCTGTCGGTGGAGATGACGATCTTCGCGCCGGCGTCCCTGGCCCGCCGGGCGTTCTGGCCGCTCAGGTCCAGACGCTCAAGCGACGAGTTGATCTCAAGAGCCGTCCGCCCCTCGATGGCGGCGTTTATGACCCTGTCGAGGTCCATCTCGTACGGCTCGCGCACTCCGACGATGCGGCCCGTCGGGTGTCCCAGCACGTCCACTTCCGGAGACAGCACGGCCTGCACCAGCCGCTCGGTCATCTCGGGGCCGGGCATGTTGAAGCGCGAATGCACGCTTGCCGCCACCCAGTCAAGCTCGCACAGGACGTCTGACGGCAGATCCAGCGACCCGTCCTGTTTTATGTCAACCTCGATCCCCTTCAGCAGCCTGAAGCCGTCGAGGCTCGCGTTGACTGCTTCAATGACGGCCGCCTGCTCGCGCACGCGCTCGGCCGTGAGCCCGCGCGCGACGGTCAGCGACTGCGAGTGGTCGGTAATCGCGATGTAGCCGTACCCGCGCGTCAGCGCCGCCGCTGCCATCTGTGCCGCCGTGCCCACGCCGTCCGAAGCGACTGTGTGCATGTGCAGATCGCCCGCGATGTCCTCTATCGTGATAAGCTCCGGCAGCCGTCCGGCGAGCGCGGCCTCGATCTCTCCCTGCCCTTCGCGGATTTCGGGCGCGATGTAGGGCAGCCCCAGAAGCCCGTAGAACGATTGCTCGTCCGGCGCCGCAACGGGAGCGCCCGACTCGTCCAGCAGCCGGGTTTCCACGAAGCTGAGCTTCTTCTCCCGCGCGATGCGCTCCAGCGCCGCCGTGTGCCGGGCCGAACCCGTTGCCCGCGCCAGAGCGCTCCCGGCGTGGCCCGGCTCCTCGGCCCACACAGAGATCTCCCCGAACTCCGAGCGCACCCGCAGCAGGCTGTCCGAGGCCTCCAGAACATCCGCATTGCTGAAGCTCGAGGCGGCCTGCGCCAGAGCGCGCGCCGGCTTGTCGGACACAAGAACGACCGAGATGCCGTCGCACATCTCACGGTAGCGGCGGCAGTCGCCCGCCATCAGCGCCCTGCGCACACCGTTCTGCCTTCCGAGCTGTCCCGCCAGCGACTCGGTGAGCGCCATGGCCCGGACTATCGGGATGCCCCGGCGGGCGAGGCTCTTCGCGATGCCGTCGAGGATGTTGCGCTCCGCCTTTTCGCCCATGCGCGGAATCTCGCGAAGGCGGCCGGTTTCGGCGGCCTCGCGCAGCTCCTCCAGACTTGTGATCTTCAGCACGTTGTAGAGCGTCTGAACGGTCTTCGCGCCCACGCCGGGAAGCGCGAGCAGATCTATGATCGTCAGCGGAAACCGCTCCTTAAGGCGCTCGTACACGTCGCAGGTGCCGGTCTCCAGAATCTGGCGGGTTTTGGCTTCGATAGCCTCTCCGATTCCGGGGATTGCGCGAAGCTCGCCGCGCTCGGCAAGTTCCTCGATGCTGTCCGTCAGCGAGCGGAAGGTATCCGCCGCCGTGCGGTAGGCCCGGATCTTGAACGGGCTGTCCTGGTCAATCTCCATGAGCCCCGCGATATTATCGAAAACTGCCGCAACCAGATAGTTCTTCATGATGCTCAAAACATTGTGACTCATTCTGGCGTCCGCGGTCACTGCCGGCCGGCCGCGCCGGGGCGCGGTTCGGGTTTGACCACGAGGGGGCATGCGGCTATACTCCCTTCTGCCACCCGGCGACGCCGGACGACTGAAAGGCGCGGCCCATCAAGCACAGCGGTATGGAATGTTGAGACAACCTGTCACAACCCGTCTGAGGGTCCTTGCCCGGCTCATCGCTGCGCTCCCTCCCATTGCGGCGATCGTGTTCGGTGGAATCATCATCCGCCGCGAGTTCGACCGGGTGGGCACCGACGCCGTCGGCGCCCTGACCCAGGAGATATCGTCCTCGCTGGGCGTGGCTGTTTCGGTTGACGGCGTGGACGCTTCGGTTCCGGGCACGCTTGCCGTGCGGGGGCTGCGTCTCGCCAGGGACGGCATGGGCGAGGTCCTGAGCGCCCGCAACGTGATTGTGCGCTACAGCGTGTCCGGCCTCGCGCGCAATCTCTCATCGCCCGCTTCCACCGTTTCGTCGGTCACCTTTGACGGTCCCATCGTGGTCGTGGAGCGCTACGCCGACGGCCGCATCAACCTTCTCGAGCTTCTCAAGGGGCCGGGGCCCCCGGGCAAGCCCTTCCGCGGGCGCGTCGAAGTCCGGGACGGCTCTGTCCGTTACATCGACCACGCGCCGCTCTCCCGCATCAAGCAGCCGATGGTCATCGCCGGCAACGGAGTGAATGGATACATTGATCTGTCGCTCGACGGCCGGCCGTTCTCGGCGCGAATGGCGAGCACCAGCGTCTCCGGCGCGGCATCGGCGCGCGGGGCGTTCGACAAAGCGGGAAGGCTCACGCTGAACGTGGCCGCCCGGAACCTCTCGCTGCCGTTCGTGGACCGGTATTTCATCGCCGTCAACGGCTTGAGCCTGGACCGGGGCACGGCTTCGGGCAAGTTCCTTTTGACGCGCGCTCCCGGCCGCGGGCCCGGCATGTGGCTGGACGCGACCACGTCCGGGGCCGCCGTCAAGCTTCCCGGCTCCCTTCCCGCGCTTGAAGCCGTTGACGGGCGGGTGACGTTTGCCGGGACCGATTACGCCTCGTTCGACGGCACCGCCGCGATGGCGGGCGGCCGCTGGCGCGTGAGCGGCAAGGTTGCCGATCTGGCGAAGCCCGCCGTCTGGGCCGACGCCTCGTCCGCTTCGGTCAACTACGCCAGCCTCGCCGCGCTCGCGCCCCGGGGCTCGCTTCAGGGCATTTCGCCTTCGGGAAGCGGCCCGCTGAGCATCAGGGCGCGCGGCCCGCTTGCCGCCATGGCCATATCCGGCCGGGCGGCTGTTCCTCGAGTGAGCTACAAAGGCTATCAACTCTCCGGCGTCCGCGCGGTGTTCGACTACGGCAACGGGCGCCTCGTGTTGCCGGCCATTTCCGCGTCTGCCGGGCAGGGCAAGCTTGCGGGGCACGCTTCTCTTCAGATTGGAAAGCAGCCGAGGGGCAGCGGCACGCTCCGTTTCAGCGGAGTGTCGCTTGCGGCGATCAATCCGGAACTCAAGGGCCGCCTGTGGGGTGATGCCAACCTGTCGCTGGACGGCGGCCGCCCGTCCGGGCGCGTGCTTTTTCAGGGGCGCGACATGGAGGCGTTTGACCGCCGGGCGACATCAGCTGTGGGCGACGTGCGCATCTCCGGCTCAAAGGCGCATATCGAGTCGCTCCTCGTCGCCACGCCGCAGGGATTTGTGACGGCTTCCGGCACGGCCGGCCTGGGCCGGGGACCCGACGCGCGCCTCGATCTCGAGGTCTCCGGATCCGGTATAACCATGGCGGACATTCTTGGACAGAAGTCAACAGCGAATGCCTCGGGAACCTTCGATGCGCAGGGAACGATCACGGGTCCCCTCGCGTCTCCGGCCTTCGAGGGTCGCGTCCACGGTCTGAAGGTAGCGTGGGAGTCCGAAAGCGTAGATGTTCTGGCCGGAAACCTCTACATTAGCAGGTCGCGAATCTCGACGGAGGGGCTGACGGTTGTCCGGGGCGTAAGCGAGGCGACGCTGCGCGGAGACATCATCGAGCCGCTCTCTCCCGCGCGCAGGCTCGATCTCAGCGCCTCCGTCAGGGCGCTCCATCTGGAAGACCTTGCAGGCTACGTGCCTGCCCTGCGCCTCATGGAGGGCGCGGTGACGGGCGAGCTTTCGCGCGTTTCTGGGACCGAGCGCTCACTGCGGGTGGACTTCGATCTGGCCGCCGAAAACCTCCGCTACCGCACCTATGTCATTCCGCAGACGGCGATGAAAGGCTCGTACAACGGGGGAGAATTCGCCGTCTCCAGCCTCACGGCCACGCGCGGACCGGCGCAGCTTACAGCGAGCGGTTCGCTCAGGCGGCAGGGAGCTCTCGATTTCGACTTCAAGCTCTCATCTCTGCCGCTCGATGAGCTGATGCCGATGTTCCTCGGGCAGCCCTTGCCGCTCACGGCGTCGCTCGGCATGGAGGGCCATCTCGGCGGCACGACCCCGGAGCCCACCCTCACCGCGGACGCCAGGCTCCAGGATCTGAACATCGCCGGCGAGCAAGTGGCCGCGACATCGGCCCGAATCGAGTGGCGCGACGACGTTCTGAGCGTGGGCCAAACCGTGGTTCAGCTTGCCGGCGGGCCCGTCTCGCTGGATGAACTCCGCTTCAGCACCGCCAGTGACGCTTCGGGCCTGAAGTCGGCGGTTGTCAGCATGGGCGCCCTGGCCGGAGCGGCGGGGAAGGCTCCCGTCGAAGGCGCGGCGAGCGTTGACCTCACTCGCGCGCTCGTGCTGGCGAGAACCCTGGGGCTTATGAGCCGGATCTCCAGCAAAGACGTGCGCAACGCCGCATTCACCGCTCCCGAGCGTGTGCAGGGGGCGCTTGACGGGACCGTGCGACTCGATGGCACGGACCAGGGCATCAGGGCGGACATGCAGGCCTCCATCGGCGGTCTGAAGCTCTACGGCGCCGACCTCGGGACGGCGTCCCTGCACGTCACGACGGGGCCTGCCGGGTACGAGGTTAAGGAGCTGACCATCGAGGACGGCGACATGCAGGTCAGCGCCAAAGGCACGCTGACGACGGACCGCGCGCTCCATGCGGACGTTGAAGGCTACAACATAGATCTGAACCGCATCCAGAACGTGGCCGCGCTCAAAGGGGTGTCGGGCGCGCTCGACATCAGTTTCCAGGCGGACGGCACGCTCGATGACCCGAAGATCGAGGGCTCGGTTGCGGTGGCCTCGGGCAGGGTCGGGCGCGTGGAGATCGAGCGCTTCACGACCGGCATGATCACCGCCGGCGCCGATTCGGTGGAGCTGGCGGAGACCACCATAACGACGGGACCGCACGGGCTGAGGCTGTCGGGGACGCTGCCTTTCAGCCTCACCCGCCTGGCGTTCGTTGACGGCGGGCCTGTGGACATTCAGGCCGAACTGGTCCGGCCTGACCTCGACATTCTCACGCTCGTCTCAAGCATGCTCGATGAGGAGCGCACGGGCGGGGAGGGAGAGGGACGGGTGTCCGTTGCCGGCCAGTGGCCGTCCCCGAGACTCGAGGGCTTTGTCCGCTTCCCGAAAGGCGACATCGCGCTGAAGGGCGCCGGGACAACCCTGAAGGACATAAAGATAGACGTCGCGCTGAACGGCCCGGCGGTGACGATCAACGAATTCCGTCTGCCATCCAGCGATGGCGGCGAGCTGTCCCTTACTGGCGGCGCGTCGCTTGGCAGGGACGGATGGGAGCTTCAGCTCGCCGCACTGGCAGAAGACATGGGTCTGAAGTTCAAGAACCTGAGCGGGCTGTACGGCGAGAGCTACAACGGGAAGGTTGACGTGGACGTGCAGGCCGCGGGCCCTCTCAGGGCGATGAAACTGACGGGGGCCGTGACCGCCCACAACGCGACGGTAGGCCTGCCCTCTTCCGCCGCGGCCCCCGAGGAGCGCGGGCGGCTGGCGATCAACCCCGCGCTTGACATCACCCTCAACGCCGGGCGCGGGCTGAGGGTGAGGGGCCCGCGAATGAACGTCGGAGTCGCCGGACAGGCAAGGCTGGCGCAGACGGCAGCGTCTCCGCTGCTGAACGGCCGGCTCGAGGTGACCGAGGGCTATCTGCTGTTCCCGGGAAGCAGGTTCCGCGTTGTGCCGGTAGGAACCATTGACTTCCGCTACGCTCCTCCCGAAGAGGGCCGGGTGAGCGTGGACATCCGCGCCGAAACGAACCTGTCGGCGGCAGCAAACGCGTCGAGGCCCGGGGTTTCGAGCTATCGCGTGGAGATGGCTGTGCGCGGATCGCTCGAGAACCCGCGCGTTTCGTTCCAGAGCTACCCGCCCGGCCTGGAGGCATCGGGCATCCTGGCCATGCTGGGCCAGCAGGCCGGCCTGGGACCGTCGGGGTTCGGGGGAGACTCGTTTGAAAGGGAGGTTGCGCAGCTCTTCACAGCTAACCTTGCCCCGGGTGTTCTGCAGCCTGTGGAGTCGGCCCTTGCCGAGGCGCTCGGCCTGCAGGAGGTGGCTTTCGGTTTCGGCGGGCCGGAGGAGATGTTGAGCATCCAGGTTCAGCGAAGGCTTTTTGACGGCGTCAGCCTGAGCTACTGGAAAAACCTGGCGGGCGGGCAGGAAGACGACGAGTGGAAGCTGACCTACGACATTTCGAGGCGCCTGCGGCTGACCTACGGCGAGAGCCGTTTCCGCGCGCGGACGATAGGCTTCGAGGGTGCGATCAGCTTCTGATGCGAGGCGGCCGGGGCTTTCGTTATAGTGGGCACCTCACGGCCGGCCCTGAGCGGCAGCCGGAAGGCGCGCGGTTGCCACTTGAATAAGACAAGACCCGACAACAGAACGAAATCCCGCCAGCCCACGCCGAAAGGCGACGCACGAGGGTCCTTCGAAGAGATCGTGGCCCTGCACGATCGCAAAGTTTACAATCTCATACTGCGGCTGGTGCGCAACGAAGACGACGCGGCGGACCTGACGCAGGAGACGTTTGTGCGCGCCTACAGGGCGTGGAGCAGTTTCGAGGGGCGCTCGTCGGCCTACACCTGGCTCTGCCAGATTGCCATCAACCTGTGCAGGAACCGGGCAAGGGACAGCGCGAGATGGGATGACGAGCCGGTGGGGGATGACAGCTTCGCTTCGAGCCTGCCGACACCGGAGGAAGCGATTCACAGGAAGGACCTGCGCGAGCGGGTGCGTGGGGCGATTGACGATCTGCCGCCGGCATACCGGGTGGCGGTAGTTTTGCGCGACTTGCAGGGTCTAAGCTACCAGGAAATAGCCGAGGCGACGGGCCTGAGCGTGGATGTGGTAAAGACACGCCTGGCAAGAGCGCGCGGGATGCTGCGGCGGAAGCTGCAGGGTTATCTGGGGTAACAGGACCCTCGAATCCGGGGGAGTTGACGCGCCGCACGTCAATATCGGATGATACGCAAGCGGTTGTGACAGAAATGAAAGGTTCCAGTATCAGGCAATGACTATACGGCAATATCGGCCGCGAGGGTTGTACGCCCTTGCCGTCCTCATCCTGCTGGCGTTCGCGCCGTCAGGGCTCTTCGCACAAACCGAACAGCAGATCATCGAGATCGAGATCAAGGGCAACACCAACATCAGCCGTGACGCCATTCTGGCCACGATTCAGGAGAAGCCCGGAACCCCTTACGACTCCGCCAAAGCGCAGGCGGACCGCAAGGAGATCGAGGCGATGGGGTTCTTCCAGGTCGTGTCCACCCGTCAGGAGACGGTGCCGGGCGGCGTGCGGGTGATTTTCGAAGTGGTCGAGAACCCCAAGATCAAGGCGATAGAGTTTACCGGCGCCACGGTATTTACGCGGGACGAGCTTCTCGAGGTGATGCGCACCAAAGAGGGCCAGGTCTTCAACATGAACACCTGGGAGCAGGACGTGAAGGCAATCGAGGAGTCCTACCGGAAGCTGGGCAACCTTGCCTATGTGACTGCCGACGCCGATATGAACGCCGCGACCGGCATCCTCGCCATCCCCGTGCTCGAGTTCCGCGTCGGACAGATCAAGTTCACCGGCCTCAAGAAGACGAAGGAGTCCGTCTTCCTGCGGGAGATGAAGCTCAAGCCCGGAGACGTTTACAGCCGCAGGACGCTCCAGGAAGACCTGACCCGCATCTACGAGCTGGACTTTCTGGAGGTGGACAAGGTGGAGAACGCCCGGGAAGAGCCGGGCCAGGACGAGGGCGTGCTCGACATAACCATCCCGGTGACTGAGAAGAAGACCGGGCTGATCAGCGCCGGGATCGGCTACAGCTCTCTTCAGAAAGTCGTCGGGCGGGTGGAGTTCACCGAGGCGAACTTCCGCGGCGCCGGCGTGGGGGTCAACGCGCTCTACGAAGTCAGCGGAGCGGGCTACGGATCGTCCTACGAGCTGGGCTTCTACAACCCGTGGTTCCGCTCAGACCGCACCAGCCTGTCGGCCAGGGTATACGACAGGGAGGTATACCGGTTCTCGTCCAACGTGTTCGGCGGGGGCACTGACCTTTCGGACGCGGACTACCGCGAGCGGCGCAAGGGCGGCACGCTGGGCTTCTCGAAACCGTTCGGCAAGAAGCTGAAGGGCTTCCTTACGATGCGTCGGGAGACGGTTGAGAGCGACGTGCGCAACATGGAGAACCTTCCCGAGGGGTTCGCCGCAATCAGCCAGTCCGGGGACATCACCGCCAT
The DNA here is from genome assembly GCA_019136435.1 of Armatimonadota bacterium. Taxonomy (GTDB): domain Bacteria; phylum Armatimonadota; class UBA5829; order DSUL01; family DSUL01; genus JAGVUD01. The sequence continues at coordinate 15,457 of JAGVUD010000148.1, forward strand.
CGCCTTCAAGAGCACGCTGGACACCCGCGACTTCGCGCTCGATCCGTGGAAGGGGATGTACACGTCGCTGTCCCTGGAGCCCGGCTTCTCGAGCATTGACGGCGGCTCCTCCGGCGGCTTCGTGAAGATAGAGGCCGACTTCAGGCGCTACATCGGCCTCGGCAAGCCGCGCGAGAGCTTCAAGGACAAGCGGCGCAGCATCGCGCTGCGCCTGCAGATGGCGGCCTCGACGGGAACCCTGCCCTTCTGGGAGCAGTTCTTTCTCGGGGGCGCGGAGAGGCTGCGCGGATATCAGGAAGACCGCTTCTGGGGCAACAGGATGCTGCTTGGGAGCGTCGAATACCGTGTACCGCTGGGAAACAGCCTGACGGGGGTGCTCTTCGCAGACTACGGCGACGCGTGGGGTGACGACTACGCGGACATCGAGGAGCTTCCGGATCAGACGACGTCATTCGAGGGGCATCTGGGGTACGGTCTCGGAGTGCGGGTCGTCACGCCTCTCGGGCATCTCAGGTTTGACTACGGTTTCGGGGACGATGGGTCCAGAACACACTTCAGCATCGGGCAGGCATTCTAGTAATGCGGCTCGCGGATTCTCTAGGGAGATAGTGATTTGAAGCAGATTACACTCAGCAGCATCGCATGCCTGGCCGCCCTGGCGGCAGTACTGGTCCTGTCTTGCCCGGCGGGCGCCCAGGCGCCCGCGGGGGCCGGAGCGCAGGCGACGATCGCGATGGTGGATATCCAGAAAGCCGCCGCCGACTACAAAGGCATGAAGGCGGCGAACGACGAGATCAACAAGCTGGTCAACGACCTGAAGACCGACATCGAGGCCCGCGCCACCCATAAGCTCATGACCGAGTCCGAGCTGACCGAACTCGTGACCCTGAAGAAGAAAACCCCCCGGACGGACCCCGAGAACAAGCGGATGGACGAACTGGAGAAGATCGGCAAGACGCGCGATGAAGAACTCAACACCTTGAGCCAGAAGGCCGAGCCGACGGACGCGGAGCGGGCGCGGCTCCGCGAGCTGAAGGATCTCTCCAACAAGAACACCGCCGCGCTGGCCACCCTCAACGACGATTACGGCCAGCAGGTCGACAAGCGGCGCTCCGAGCTGCAGGACAAGGTCAACGCCGACCTCCTCGCGGCTGTCGCCAAGGTCGCCACGCAGAAAGGGCTGGCGACGGTAATTGACAAGATCGCCGTGCTCTACGGCGGACTCGACATTACCGACGACGTCGTCAAGGCTCTGAACGGAGGCTGACGAGACAGCATGCGGCTGCGATGGTCCCCATGGTCTGTGTCCGCCGGATTGGTGGCGTATGGGGCCGCGCTTGCCGTGTGCGCGGGGTGCGCGCGCAAGACGCCTGAAACGTCGCCCGCCAGGAGTTTTGTTCCGGCGGCGAAACTAGAGCCGGTCCGGAGCGCTCACATTCTTGCGGGGGAAGCGCGGGCTCTGAAGCAGGGGCGCTTCTCCGGTGGGGTTGCGGCAGTTAACGTTCCGCGCCCGTTGAGTCCCGCCGAGATCGAGTCGCCGGGACTGCTGGAGCCACCCGACATCGCGCACATCCGGGATGGTCTGAGCGGCCGCATCAGCGCGGGGCTGAAGCAGTATGCGGCGGGCGTGAAGCAGCGGGAGTTGCGTTCGGCCGAGATTGCCATCCGTCAGGAGCGTGACCGCCGGAGCGGTGAACTGGAGGCCCGTCTGGCAGAACTGAACGAGCGCCTTGCCGCTGAGACGATGGATGCGCGGCGCAAGGGCGCGGCCGAGCGTGCCGGCCTGCAGTTCGACATCGCCGTGTTGAAGGTTCAGAGCGGGGCGGCGCCGGGCAGTACGGATGAGGTCGTGCGGCAGATTGCCGGGAAAGAGAGCCGGCTCGCCGAGATTGACAAACGCGTCGAGGCCGAAATCGGGCAGATCGAGGCGCGCCGGCGCGAGAGTGAGCGCGCCGCGCGAGCGGCGTGGGATTCAGAGATGGACGACTTCGCCGCGCGGCACCGCGCACGGGCTCTGGTACTAGCTGAACAGCAGGAACGGGCGAGAGCCGCCCTGCTCGGCGAAACCGTCGAATCGTTTGTAGCAGACCTGTCGGTTGACGGCATCAGAATGCCCTCCGCCGCGCGCTCGCCGGGCCCGCCGCCAACATCGGCGGCGGCGCGCGAGGAGGCGGTGAAGCGGCAGTTGGCGCGGGCGGGGGATAGAATGGAAGCCCGGATAAGGCAGGATGCGGTAACAGCTTCGTCGCTTGCGCGGGCAAGCCAGCCGCGAAAAGGCGCGCGGGACGCGGGCGGTGCGGTCACCGCGAGAGCCGCGTCCTACGTGGGCGGCGGTGAGCACTGAGAAAATGGCATCTGGATGACAGTAAACCTCAAGCAGATTGCGGATCTGGTATCGGGCGAGATCGTCGGCGACCCGGGGACCGTTGTCTCGGGGGTTTCGTCTATCCCGGAGGCAGGCCCTGGCGATCTCGTTTTCGCCGATTCGAGACACCACCTGAAGGACGCCGAGCGCTCGGCGGCGGCGGCGGTGCTCACAAGACACGGAGCCGACACGCTGGAAAAGCCTTTTGTGCGAGTGAACGACCCCCGGGCCGCGTTCGCCGCCGTTCTCGGGCTGTTCGCCCCCAAGCCGAACGCCGCGCCCGGCATTGACCCCACCGCCAGGGTCGCCCCCACCGCCGAAATCGCCGCGGGCTGTTCCGTCGGCTTCCAGTCGCATGTCGGAGAAAGGTCGGCAATCGGCCGCGGCTCGGTTTTGCTTCCCTTTGCTTTTGTCGCAGAGGGGGTGACCATCGGGGAAGACTGCATCATCTACCCTCACGTTACGCTGTACCCGGGGACGCATCTGGGCAACAGGGTCATCGTTCACAGCGGCTCGGTGATAGGCGCGGACGGCTTCGGGTACAACCAGATTGACGGCAAGCACATCAAGATTCCGCACATCGGCGGGGTCATTATCGAGGACGATGTGGAGCTGGGCGCGAACGTGACGGTGGACCGGGCGCGCACCGGTTTCACCGAGATCGGGTCGGGCACCAAGATAGACAATCTGGTGCACGTCGCGCACAATGTGAAGGTCGGCCGGGACTGCATCATCATTGCCCAGGTGGGGATATCGGGCAGTGTGCAGATCGGCGACCGGGCCCTTCTTGCGGGACAGGCGGGAGTGAAGGACCATGTGTCCATCGGCGACGGCGCGCAGGTTGCGGCAAGAGCCGGCATCATCTCCGACGTTCCCGCGGGCGCTAAGGTGGCCGGGTTTCCCGCGAGGCGCTACGGTGACCAGATGCGTATCTGGGCGAGCGTGTCGCGGCTCCCGGACATTATGCGGCAGGTACACGATCTGCAGGCGAGAATCGCCGAACTCGAAGAGGCCCTGGGCCGGGACCGCGCCGAGTGATCTTCGAGCCGGGAGAACAGGCCACCCTGGAGGGTGATGCGGTTTTTGAAGGCGTGGGCGTGCACAGCGGCGAACCGTGCGTGCTGCGCGTGTTCCCGGCCGAAGCGGACACGGGAATCGTTTTCCGGCGGGGAGCGGCATCGGTGCGGGCGGAGCCGGGGAATGTCACCGATGTAAGCAGGGGCACCACGATCGGCGCCGGGGGCGCGACGTTTGTCTGCGTGGAGCATCTTCTTTCGGCGCTCGCGGGCGCGGGGGTGGACAACGCGGTGTGCGAGCTTGACGGCCCGGAGCTTCCCGTGCTGGACGGCAGCGCGGGCCCGTACGTATCGTCGTTCGGGCAGGTGGGGGTTCGCGCGCAGGGACGCGAGCGGCGTTGCTTCAGCGTGAAGAGCCTGGAGTGCTTCGCGCGCAAAGACGCGGTGATGGTGGCTTCGCCGTCGGCGGAGTTCGAGATCAGCTACCTTCTCCGCTATGACAGTCCGGTTATCGGGATGAGCTTCAGGAAGTTCTCCTGCTCGAAGGACAGCTTTGGCCGCGATATTGCCCCGGCGAGGACCTTCGGCCTGGTCTCGGAGGCGGAGGCCCTGCGTTCGGCGGGGCTGGCGAAGGGGGCGAGCGAAGAGAACGTGCTGGTGGTCTATGACGACCATGTGCGGCCGGCTTTGAGGTTTTCGGATGAGTTCGTCAGGCACAAGCTTCTCGATATGCTTGGCGATCTTGCTTTGGCTGGAGGGGCGATCTCAGGAACGGTGTTCGGAGTCGCCACGGGCCACTGGGCAAACGTCGAAATGGCGCGGCGTTTGAGGAAGGAATAGCAACATGAGTTCCTTGAGAGAGGAGCGCGGCACCCCGGCGGATTTCGGAGCGCTGGGAGAAGTCTTCGGAACGCTCAATGTCGAGCAGATCCGCGGGGTCCTCCCGCACCGTTACCCGTTTCTGCTCGTGGACCGCATATGCCCGGCGTTCTGATTGTGGAGGCGATGGCGCAGGTTGGGGGCGTACTGCTCTTGACCCTCAGCGACAATCAGGGCAAACTGGCGTATTTCGCGGGCATTGACCACGTGCGCTTCCGCAGGCCGGTGCTGCCGGGAGACACGCTGATCACGGAGGTGGAGTTGCTCAAGACCCGCGGGCCGTTCGGAAAGATCAAGGCGGTCAGCCGGGTGGGCGACGAAATCGCGGCGGAGGGCGAAATGATGTTCGCCCTGCAGGATCGCGAGCAGTCATTGGTGGACGAGGCGAAGCAGCCCGTCGCTGTCGGTAAGTGAGGCAATATCAGGAAGCTGGTGCGGGAAATGAAACTTGAAGAAAAGGTCGGCGCCCGCCTGCATCCGACGGCCGAGATCCATCCGTCAGCGGAACTCGGGCCGGGGGTCGAGGTTGGTCCGTATGCCGTGATCGGTCCGAACGTGGTGATCGGCGAAGGCACGCGCGTTGAAAGCCATGCCGTCATCGAGGAGTACACCACGCTCGGTGCGCACTGCGTTATCAAGAGCCACGCCGTGCTTGGCGGCGAGCCGCAGGATCACAAATTCAGCGGCGAGCGCAGCTATCTCGTGCTCGGTGAGCATAACATCATTCGCGAGTTCGTCACCCTTCACCGGGCGACGGGCGAGGAACAGGCCACGGTGCTCGGCGACCACAACATGATCATGGCGTACTGCCACATCGGGCACAACTGCACGTTCGGCAGCAACATCAGCATGGCGAACGGCGTGGGCGTCAGCGGGCATGTCATCGTCGAGGACAGGGTCGTATTCGGGGGCATGGTCGGGGTTCACCAGTTCGTGAAGATCGGCCAGCTCGCCATGGTCGGCGGAATGAGCAAGGTCGAGCAGGACATCCCTCCGTATATGAAGGCCGACGGACGTCCGGCGGAGGTCTATGACCTCAACATCATCGGCTGCCGCAGAGCGGGAATACGCGACACGGTCCGCGCGGAACTCAAGCTGGCGTACAAGCTGCTCTACCGCTCGGGCTTCAACGTGTCCCAGGCGATAGAGGCCATTGATGCCGAGGTGCCGCCGTCACCCGAGCGGGACTATCTGCTCAACTTCGTCAAGAACATCAAGTACGGGTACAGGGGACGGCAGCTCGACACCCCCCGGGCGTAGCCGGGGGGGTGCTGAACCCGTGAGCACGCGCCCGCCGGATCGTCTCAACGTCGCGGTGTTCGCCGGCGATGCGTCGGGCGATGTGCAGTCGGCTCATCTTATCCGGGCGCTCGGGCGGCGCGTGCCGGATCTCACGTCGTGGGGCATCGGCGGCCGCCGCCTTCACGAGGCCGGCTGCGACCTCATCTTCGACACCTCGCGCTCGTCCGCCATCGGAATCGTCCAGGCCTCCAAGCTCATCTTCCAGGGGCTCATTGTGGAGGCGGGGGCGAAGCGCAGGCTGGCCGCGGACCCGCCGGACCTGGCCCTTGCCGTGGATTTCGGAGGGTTCAACCTGAGGGTCGCGCCGTTTATGAAGAGTCTCGGCATACCCGTTGTGTACTGGTTTCCTCCGGGGTCGTGGCGCCGCACCCCGCCGTCGGAGCGCATCGCCAGTGCGGCCGGTCTTTTCATCACGCCCTACCCGTGGAACGCCGATCTGCTGTCGCGGGCGGGGGCAAACGCCCTGTTTCTGGGGCATCCGCTTATTGACCAGGTGAAGCCCCGGCTCACACGCGAGCGCTTTCTGGAGCGGCTCGAGTTGCCCGCGGACTGCCGCGTGGTTGCCCTGCTTCCCGGCAGCAGGGCTCACGAAATCGTTCACATCCTCCCCGTGCTCGTCGAGGCCGCCGCGCTGCTTTCTCGATCGCACCCGGACCTTGCGTTTGTCACCGCCCTTCCCGACAGCTATCAGTCCGAGAGGGCGGCTAGCCTCACGCGCTCCGCTGTCCGGAAGGCTGTGGCGAAGGGGCTTCCCGAACCGCGGCTTGTGCTGGCGCGCTCGGCCACACAGGAAACAATCTGCCACAGCCGCGCGGCCGCGGTCTGCTCGGGCTCGGCCACCCTGGAAGCCCTTGTTGCGGGAACGCCGATGGTGGTACTCTACCGTGGGTCGCGTATGATGCAGATCGAGTACAAAGTGCGGAGGATGAATATCAGGCATATGGCGATGCCGAACATCCTGGCGGATGCCGACATCGTGCCGGAGTTGCGGCAGGACGATGCGACGCCCGAGGCTGTGGCCTCCTGCCTGGAGCGCCTGATCGGAGACACCCCCGAACGCGACGGCCAGACCGCTGAACTGGGGCGCCTGCGAAGCCTGCTGGAGCCGCCGGGGGCCATTGAGCGCACTGCGGACGCGATTCTCGACTGGTATCAGCAAAGCGCGAGGCGCGAGCCGGAGGCGGCGGCTTGACACCGTTCCGGCGCATCGTTGCCCTTTCCCGCCCGCATCTCAGGTATTTCCTGGGAGGGCTGATCGCGGCCGCGTTCGTGGGGCTCCTCGACCTCTCGCTCGCCTATGCCATCAAGACGTTCATCAAGATGGGCAACGGGCGGCCGGAGCTGCTGTCGGCGGTCTGCTGGCTGGTGCTGGCGATCTACGGCGGAAAGTGGCTCTTCGGCTATCAGCAGATGGTGCTGCTGTCCACGGGGGTCTATCGCCTGGCCACCGACCTGCGCGCGCGGCTCTACAATCACCTCCACGCGCTCTCGATCAGTTTCTTCGACAGGCAGCGCACGGGCCAGATTCTGAGCCGCATGACGAACGATGTGAACGTCATTCAGACCAGCGCTCCGCTGTTTGTGGAGATGATCACGGCGCCGGTCAAGGGCGTCGGCGGCGTTGTGGGCATGTTCGTGTTGAACTGGCGGCTGACGATTGCCGCGCTGCTCATCGTGCCGCTCATGGCGCTTGCCATCACCCGCATCGGCGGAAAGATGCGCTCACTCTCTTCGCTTCTGCAGATGCGCCTCGCGGATATTGCCGAGATTGTCGAGGAGACTGTCTCGGGCATGCGGATCATCAAGAGCTTCGCCGCCGAAGACTACGAGATGGAGCGGTTCGCCGAGCGCAACCGCGAGGGCTACCGGGCCGCCATGCGCGGGGCAAGGCGCAGCGCCGCTCTCGGGCCCACGGTTGAGTTGATTGGCGCCCTCGGGACGATCCTGATCCTCATCTACGGCGGCTATCTGGTGGCGCAGGGCCACTTCCAGTGGGACTCGTTTGTCCCGTTCATCTATCTGATGACCGTTGTAGCCTCGTCGGCGCGGCACATCGGCCGCATCAACGTGAGCTACCAGACGATGATGGGCGCGGCCGAGCGCGTGTTCGAGATTCTGGATGACAAGCCCGATGTCGCCGAGAGCCCGGACGCGGCGGACCCCGGGAAGCTTCAGGGGCGCGTCACGTTCGAGAACGTGACCTTCAGCTACCTGCCCAAAGCGACAGCCCTTGCGGATGTGTCGCTGGACGTGGCCCCCGGAGAGATCGTCGCGCTCGTGGGGCCGAGCGGAGCGGGCAAGTCCACGGTCGCCAGCCTCATACCCCGCTTTTACGACCCGTCGCAGGGCCGGGTGCTGGTGGACGGGCAGGACGTGCGCGGCTTGAAGCTCGCGCCGCTGCGCCGCCAGATTGCGGTGGTGCCGCAGGAGACGATGCTCTTCGCCGCGAGCATCCGCGAGAACATCGCCTACGGCCGCCGCGACGCGACATCCGAGCAGATCGAGGACGCCGCCCGCGCCGCCAACGCCCACGATTTCATTCTCAAGACACCGGAAGGTTACGAGACGGTACTCGGAGACAGGGGCGCGCGGATATCCCTGGGCCAGCGCCAGCGAATCGCCATCGCCCGCGCCATTCTGGCCGACCCCGCGATTCTCATTCTGGACGAGGCGACCTCTTCGCTCGACGCCGAATCCGAGCGCCTGGTGCAGGAGGCGCTCGAGATCCTGATGCGCGGCCGCACGACGTTTGTGATTGCGCACCGTCTGGTCACGATCACGAAGGCCGACCGGATCATCGTCATGGACAGGGGCAGGATTGTGGAGACCGGCGTGTTCGACGAGCTTATGCGGGGCGACACGCTGTTCCGCAGACTGTACGAGATTCAGCACCGCACCACGGGGGACGCAAGCTATGACATCTGAGCGCGCACCGGGCGGCTACAGAGGGGCGTTCGTGGCGTACAACGCCGCGCTGGCGGCGACAAGCCCCATGCTTCTGGGCTGGTACGGATGGCGGGTGCTCGGCAGCGGCAAGAGCCGAGAAGGATGGCTGGAGCGGCTGGGTTTTCCGGCCGGGAGCCAGAAGGGCATCGTGCCACGGAGCAACATCTGGATGCACGCTGTTTCGGTGGGCGAGGTGACGGCGGCGGCGCCGGTTGTCCGCGAGTATCAGCAGCTCCCCGAGCCGTACGGCGTCGAGATGAGCACCATCACAAGCACCGGACGGCAGATGGCGGACAGGCTTCTGCCCGAAGTGCCCAAGCTGTTCCTGCCCGTGGACCTGCTGCCTCCCGTCAGGGCGGTTGTGCGGCGCGTACGGCCGCTGTGCCTTGCGCTCTGCGAAAAAGAGCTGTGGCCCAACCTGCTGAACGAGGCGAAGCGGTGCGGCTCGAAGGTGGCGCTCATCAACGGAGTCGTCAGCGACCGGACGGTGGAGCGCGCGCAGAGGGTCGGCCTCATCTACCAGTGGACGCTCAGCAATATTGACCGCTTCCTGATGCAGACGCAGGAAGACGCGGATAAGATCGTCCGGCTCGGCGCGGACGAGTCGCGGGTGGAGGTGTCCGGGAACACCAAGTTCGACGAGGCCGACGAGCCGCTCACAACGAAGGAAGCCCTCGACGTCGCCGAGTCCATGGGCCTGGACCCGCTCGCCCCGGTATTCGTGGCGGGCAGCACGAACCCCGGCGAGGACGAGGTGGTTCTCGCGGCGTTCCGGGCAGCGAAGTCGCGGACGCCGGCTCTGCGGCTGGTCATCGCGCCGCGGCAGATCGAACGGGCCGGCGAGATACAGGATCTGGCGTCGGGATACGGATACTCCTCGGTGAAGAGGTCGGAGGTACAAAGCCGTCATGAGGCAGATGTCGTGGTGCTGAACACATTCGGCGAGCTGGCAAAGGCGTATGCAATGGCGGTGGTTGCGTTCGTGGGCGGCACGTTCATCAACAAGGGCGGGCACAACATTCTGCAGCCGCTCGCGCAGGGCGTTCCCGTCACGTTCGGGCCGTACGACCAGAACATCCGCGGTATTGCGGCCAAGGCGGTAGGAGCGGGGGTGGCCTATCGCGCCGAGACCCCCGAAGCGCTGGCGCACGCCGTGCGCGATCTGGCGGCCGGGCACGATCAGCTTCAGTACAGGGAGCGCGCTCTGAAGCTGATTCAGGAGAACCGGGGCGCGTCGAGGAAATGCGCCGAGACCCTGCACGAGCTCGCGCGATTGGCGGCGTCGTAATGGAGCCCACCGCAAACACCGGGCAGAGCAGCCTGCAGCAGCTGTGGCTTGCCGCCGCCAGAGGCGAACCGGCCGGACTGCCGGGCACGCTGCTCATGTTCGCCCTCAGCCCGCTCGAGTGGCTCTACCGGGCCGGCCTCAAGGTCTATCTCCGGATGGAGCGGGTGGGACTCCGGCGGCGCAGGGTTCTGCCCGCGCGGGTTGTGAGCGTCGGAAACCTTACGCTGGGGGGCACGGGCAAGACGGGGATTGTCGAAACGCTCGCGCGGAAGCTGAACGAGGAGACGCCGGTTGCCGTGCTGCTTCGCGGATACGGCGGAACGCACTCGTCGGACGCTCTGACCGTTTCGAACCGGGAGCAGGTGCTCGAGGGGTGGCAGAAGGCGGGCGACGAGGCCGCGCTGCTGGCGCGCAGGCTTCCCGGGGTTGCCGTTGTCGCGGGAAAGGACCGCCGCAAGACGGGGGCGCTGGCCATCTCCGAGCTTGGCTCGAAGCTGCTGCTGCTCGACGACGGCCTGCAGTACTGGCAGCTCAAGCGCGACGTTGACATCATTCTTGTGGATGCCCGCCTGCCGTTCGGCAACGGACGCGTCCTTCCGGCGGGACTGATGCGCGAGCCGCTCTCCGCCCTGCGCCGCGGGCACGCCATTGTGCTCACCCACACGAACGAAGTGACCCACGACACCCTTTCACTGCTGCGTGACACCATCCGGTGCATTGCCCCGGGCAGGCCGGTATTCCACGCCTTCTACAGGGCCGGAGCGATCCTGGCCGGAGAGTCCGAAGAGCCAGCCGCCGCGCTGAAGGGGAAGGACGTGGTCGTCTTGTGCGGCATCGGCAGCCCCGAGTCCTTCGAGGCGACCCTGCGCGA